>NZ_JVLX01000006.1:0-243 GCF_001070815.1 Streptococcus pseudopneumoniae
TGTCCTTTCTCGGTTTTAGCTTTTATTCAACCCACTACAGTTGACAAAGAGCCTCTTAAAAATATAAAAAAAGAGGGTTATAAACCCTCATAAAAACGGAGAATAAGGGATTCGAACCCTTGCGCCAGTTACCCGACCTAACGATTTAGCAAACCGTCCTCTTCAGCCTCTTGAGTAATTCTCCTATTAATGGGCACGAGTGGACTCGAACCACCGACCTCACGCTTATCAGGCGTGCGCTCT
>NZ_JVLX01000007.1:0-13263 GCF_001070815.1 Streptococcus pseudopneumoniae
TGTCCTTTCTCGGTTTTAGCTTTTATTCAACCCACTACAGTTGACAAAGAGCCGATTCTTTTAGTGTCTGACTTAAATAATTGTTCTTCTGGGAACTAAATCGAATTAAGCTTCGATTTCTGTAACCATACCTGAACCAACAGTACGTCCACCCTCACGGATAGAGAATGTAGTACCTTGTTCTACGGCGATTGGGTGGATCAACTCAACGTCGATTGTCACGTTATCACCAGGCATTACCATTTCAGTACCTGCTGGAAGTTCGATTGAACCTGTAACGTCAGTAGTACGGAAGTAGAATTGTGGACGGTAGTTGTTGAAGAATGGAGTGTGACGTCCACCTTCTTCTTTAGTAAGGATGTAAACTTCACCTTTGAATTTAGTGTGTGGGTTGATTGAACCTGGTTTAGCAATAACTTGTCCACGTTCGATTTCATCACGTTGAACACCACGAAGAAGGACACCTACGTTATCTCCGGCAAGACCTTCGTCAAGTTGTTTACGGAACATTTCAACACCAGTAACAACTGCTTTTTGAGTTTCTTCTTTGATACCAACGATTTCGATTTCGTCGTTGACTTTAACGATACCACGGTCGATACGTCCTGAAGCAACTGTACCACGTCCAGTGATTGAGAATACGTCTTCGACTGGAAGAAGCAATGGTTTGTCAGTGTCACGTTCTGGTTCTGGAATGTACTCATCAACTGTGTTCATCAATTCCATAACGATGTCTTCGTATTTAGTGTCACCTTCAAGGGCTTTAAGAGCTGAACCTTGGATAACTGGAAGATCGTCACCTGGGAAGTCGTATTCTGACAATAGGTCACGGATTTCCATTTCAACCAATTCAAGCAATTCTTCGTCGTCAACCAAGTCAACTTTGTTCATGAAGACGATAAGGTGTTTAACACCAACCTGACGTGAAAGAAGGATGTGCTCACGAGTTTGTGGCATTGGTCCGTCAGTTGAAGCTACTACAAGGATAGCTCCGTCCATTTGAGCGGCACCAGTGATCATGTTTTTAACGTAGTCCGCGTGTCCTGGAGCGTCGATGTGAGCGTAGTGACGTTTTTCAGTTTCGTACTCAACGTGCGCAGTGTTGATTGTGATACCGCGTTCGCGTTCTTCTGGAGCAGCATCGATAGACGCATAGTCTTTAGGTTGGTTAACAGCTGAAGGCAAGCGACGTGCCAAAACAGTTGTGATAGCTGCTGTCAAAGTAGTTTTACCGTGGTCAACGTGTCCGATAGTACCAATGTTAACGTGTGGTTTACTACGATCGTATTTTTCTTTTGCCATTTGAGTAAAAGCCTCCAATAAAATATATTTTATAGATAGACAGTAGGCAATACAGTCTAACTTTCCTTACTATTTTATCAAATTTCAGCTAAATTGCAAGTGTTTTACAAAGTTTTTGTGAATTATTCTTAATCTGCCAATCTAAACGGTATTTCTACTCCTATCACTTCTTTAATGAAAAAGAAAATCAGGAATATCCTGACTTTTACTTAGCTAATTGTCTTTCTCGTTCTTTCATTATTTTATGATTTTCATACAAACGTGATAAAAACTTAGAAATTTCTTTTAAGATAGAATAGGTTGGTACTGCGACAATCATACCAATGACACCATAGATATTACTTGATAACAAAAGCAATACTAAAATCGTAATTGGATGGACTTTCATCACACCACCTACGATACGAGGGTAGAGAATATTTCCATCTACTTGTTGAATAATCAACATATAAACAACTGCAATCAGCATTCTATGAGGATCAGTAAAGACATTGGCGATAATCATCGGAATCAAACCAATACTTGGGCCTACATAAGGAATGAGATTGGCTAATCCTGAAAAGATAGCGAAGACCAAAGCGTATTTCAAACCGATTACGCTATACCCGATAAAAGCCAAACAACCAATAATAATCGCATCAATGGCAACTCCACTAATATATCGAGCGATTGTAGCATTCAAATTTTTTAAAAGACCTGTAATATGCAACTTATCTCGCTTTAAAACAGTACGCTCAAGCATCGGCAAGAATTTGTGGCCATCTAACAAAAAATAAATTAAAAATACAGGTGTCATGATAATAATCAAAACAGTACTAAAGAGCGCAGATAAGACACTTCCAACACTATTCGTTACACTATTTAGGATATTCTGTAGAATATCTACATAAGAGAGATTTAACTGTTGAATAGTCGCTTGAATATCTAAATTTTGAAAGGCTGGATAAGTGGATAAATCGATAATCAAATCTTGCAGACGACTGTAGATTGTCTGACTTGTAGCAATCAAACTTGTCAGCTGATTAATCAAAATCGGTAAGAGATAGACGACCCCAATAACTAGCCCCCAAACCAAGGCGCACAAGGTTAGTAGAATACCAATGATACGGTTAATTTTGAAATACTTTTGTAAAAAATTTACAATAGGATTGGTCAAATAATATAAAAAACCACCTAAAAGAAAGGGAATCATTATAGTGTTTGCAACGCTTACAAAAGGTGTAATAATCGCTCCCATCTCTCTCCATAAATAAAAGATAATGGTTAATAGTAAAATCTCACTGGTCCAAAAAAATAATTTATTCTTACGAAACATGAGGTACCTCCATTTATCTATTTTACCACACTTTCAAAAAAGCTTCTTTCTTATATCATGAAACTGGGAATATTTTTTTCTTTATGATAGAATAAACTTACTATGAAAAAAATAATTTTAACTCTCCTAAGCCTTTCCGTTATTGGATCAGCATCGACTGTTGCTGCTCAAGATTTTAATATTGCTGCTAAACATGCAATTGCCGTTGAGGCGAATACTGGTAAAATTCTCTATGAGAAAGATGCAACCCAGCCAGTTGAAATTGCTTCAATCACAAAATTGATTACTGTTTATCTTGTCTATGAAGCCTTAGAAAACGGCAGTATTACACTATCAACTCCGGTAGATATCTCTGATTATCCTTACAAATTAACGACAAATTCTGAAGCGAGTAACGTTCCTATGGAGGCTCGTAATTATACCGTCGAACAACTACTGGAAGCAACCCTAGTATCCAGTGCTAACAGTGCAGCTATTGCGTTAGCTGAAAAAATTGCTGGCTCAGAAAAAGATTTCGTCGATATGATGAGGGCAAAGCTCTTGGAATGGGGCATTCAGGATGCCACTGTTGTCAATACGACGGGTCTTAACAATGAGACTTTAGGGGATAACATTTACCCAGGATCTAAAAAAGATGATGAAAACAAGCTCAGTGCTTATGATGTCGCTATCGTTGCTCGCAATCTCATCAAAAAATACCCACAAGTCTTGGAAATCACGAAAAAACCTTCTTCTACTTTTGCTGGAATGACAATCACTTCTACCAACTACATGTTAGAAGGTATGCCTGCTTATCGCGGTGGTTTTGATGGCCTTAAGACAGGAACAACAGACAAAGCTGGAGAATCTTTTGTTGGTACTACTGTCGAAAAAGGGATGAGGGTTATCACAGTTGTTTTGAATGCAGACCATCAAGACAATAATCCTTACGCTCGCTTCACAGCTACATCGTCACTAATGGATTATATCTCTTCTACATTCACGCTTCGTAAAATCGTTCAAAAAGGCGATGCCTACCAAGATAGTAAAGCTCCTGTACAAGATGGAAAAGAAGATGCGGTCACTGCCGTTGCCAAAGATGATATCACTCTTATTGAACGTGTTGGGGGACAATCGTCCCAAACTATTCAATTCACACCTGATTCTAAGGCAATACCAGCACCACTTGAAGCCGGAACTGTGGTTGGACATTTGACTTATGAAGACAAGGACTTGATTGGTCAAGGTTACATCACCACAGAACGTCCTAGTTTTGAAATGGTAGCAGAAAAGAAAGTTGAAAAAGCCTTCTTCTTAAAAGTTTGGTGGAATCAGTTTATCCGCTTCATCAACGAAAAATTATAAAAAATCGCGATTTTAAACCGCGATTTTTTGTTACAAGTTCATCTTCAAAATCCTTGATTATGGGTAAATATAAAAACAAATTTTACCCAACTGATCCTTCCATTTCATAGCTAATCAAACGGTTCAGCTCAACTGCATATTCCATTGGAAGCTCTTTTGTAAATGGTTCTACAAATCCCATAACAATCATCTCAGTTGCCTCAGATTCTGACAATCCACGGCTCATGAGGTAATAGAGTTGCTCTTCTGAAATCTTAGATACCTTAGCTTCGTGTTCCAAAGCGACTTGTGAGTTGTGAATTTCATTAAACGGAATGGTATCTGATGCTGACAAGTCATCCATGATAATGGTATCACACTCAATGTGAGAAACAGATTTCTTAGAGTTTTTATTAAAGGTTACTTGTCCACGATAGTCAACCTTTCCTCCACCTTTAGCGATGGATTTAGACACGATAGACGAGCTTGTATGTGGAGCGTTGTGGATCATCTTAGCACCCGTATCTTGGTGTTGTCCAGCATTGGCAAAGGCAATAGAGAGCATGGTACCACGCGCCCCTTCTCCATCTAGGTAAACAGATGGGTATTTCATGGTTGTTTTGGCACCCAAGTTACCATCAATCCACTCAACAGTGGCATCCTTTTGAGCCTTAGCACGCTTTGTTACCAAGTTATAGACGTTATCAGACCAGTTTTGGATAGTCGTATAACGCATATAAGCTCCATCCAAGGCAAAGATTTCTACAATGGCCGCATGCAAGCTGTTACTTGAATAAGTTGGTGCTGTACATCCTTCTACATAGTGGACACTTGCTCCCTCATCAACGATAATCAAGGTACGTTCAAACTGACCAGTATTTTCGTTATTGATACGGAAGTAAGTTTGAAGTGGAATATCTACCTTGATCCCTTTTGGTACGTAGATAAAGGTTCCACCTGACCATACTGCCGAGTTGAGGGCAGCTAATTTGTTATCTGTTGGCGGTACCAACTTCGCAAAGTATTGTTTAAACAAGTCTGGGTATTCCTTGAGGGCAGAATCTGTATCTGTAAAGATAATCCCCAATTTTTGGAACTCTTCCTTCATATTGTGGTAAACCACTTCTGACTCATACTGGGCAGAGGCACCAGCTAAATAAGCACGCTCAGCTTCTGGAATCCCGATACGTTCAAAGGTTTCTTTGATTTTTTCAGGAACTTCGTCCCATGAACGGGCTGGTTTGTCAGATGGTTTTTGGTAGTAAATCAAATCATCAAAATCAATCTCCGACAAGTCTGCTCCCCAAGTTTGCATGGGCATTTTTTTGAAAGTTTCATAAGACTTCAAACGGAATTCTAACATCCACTCAGGTTCTCCCTTTGCATCTGATAGTTCACGAATGACATCTTCATTCAATCCTTTTCCTGTCGATAGGACAGGCTCTACATCATCATGGAAACCAAATTTATATTCACCAAGGTCAATTGGTTTTGGTTCTACTCTTTCTTCAGCCATAATATCCTTTCTTTCATTCTTCATTTCTACTGATTCATAAGACAAAAGAAACTTGTCTTACTGATTTTCTTGATTTTCAATTGTTTTCTTCAGGGCATTCCAAGCTAGGGTTGCACACTTAATTCGTTGAGGGAATTTGGCAACACCTGACAAGAAGGCTGCATCGCCAAGTTTGTCTTGACGTTCATCTTTTTGCCCTTGAACCATTTCAGAAAAAATGGTCGCAAGTTCTAATATTTCTTGTTTGGTTTTTCCTAAAACGGCATCTGTCATCATGCTTGCAGAGGCAGTCGAGATGGTGCAACCTGAGTTTAGAAAAGCGATATCCTCCAAGCGGTCTTCTGCATCAAACTTGACAGAGAGATTGATGACATCTCCACAGGTCGGATTATTGAGACTGATTTGTTCAGCGTCTTCTAACTTCCCTTGATGATGTGGATTTTTCGAATGGTCTGCTACCACTGCCATATAAAGGCTATCTAGTTTAGAAAGTGCCATTGAAAAACTCCTTTGTCTTTTGTAAGGCATCGACTAGCTTGTCGCAATCTGCCTTGGTATTGTAAATATAAAAACTTGCGCGAGCTGTTGCTGGGACATCCAAATACTGGAGCAAAGGTTGCGCACAATGGTGACCTGCACGAACAGCCACTCCTTCATAATCCAAAGCAGTCGCAAGGTCGTGCGGATGAAGGTCACCTAGGTTAAAGGCAATGACACCCGAACGTTGAGCCAAGTCCTGCGAACCATAAATGGTCAATCCTTCAATCGCCTGCAGTTTTGGATAGACGTATGCAATCAGTTCCTGTTCATGGGCTTCAATCGCATCCATACCAATCTTTTCAAGATAATCTACTGCCGCAGCAAGTCCGATTGCACCTGCCATATTGGGAGTTCCTGCCTCGAATTTCCAAGGTAATTCCTTCCAACTAGCAGATTGTTCATAAACGAAGTCAATCATTTCGCCGCCAAATTCAACTGGTGACATTTGCTCCAGATACTTTTCTTTACCGTAAAGAACACCGATACCAGTCGGACCAGCCATCTTGTGACCTGAAAAGGCAAAGAAGTCCACATCCAAGTCCTGAACATCAATCTTCATATGAGGAGTAGACTGAGCACCATCCACCACCATGATGGCTCCCACTTGGTGGGCCATTTGAGTGATTTCTTTGATCGGACTGACCACACCCAGAACATTTGAGGCATGAGCTAGGGAGACAAATTTCACCTTATCAGTCAATTTAACTCGCAAGTCATCCATATCCAAGGTTCCATCCTTGAGATAAACATAGACAAGCTCCGCTCCAGTCTTACGGCAGGCTTCCTGCCAAGGAATGATGTTGGAATGGTGTTCCATGACAGAAATCAAAACCTGGTCTCCCTCAGTCAAGACTTCCTCTGCAAAGCGCGCTACCCAGTTCAGACTGGTCGTCGTTCCTCTAGTGAAGAGAACTTCCTTTATTGAGCCTGCATTGATAAACTTACGAATGGTTTCACGAGCTGCTTCATAAGATGCTGTTGCTCGTTCAGCCAAGGTATGAACCCCACGGTGAACATTGGCATTGTCCTGCTCATAGTAGCGGTTAATCGTCTCCAGAACTGCTAGTGGTTTTTGTGTCGTCGCAGCATTGTCCAAATAAACCAATGGTTCATCATTAACAATCTGGTCTAAAATTGGAAAATCCTTGCGAATCGCTTCTACATCTAACATAGGCTACCCCTTAGCGTTTTGACAATTTTTCTTCGATAGTTGCAATCATTTCATCACGAACTTCCTTGACTGGAATCACAACGATAACAGATCCAAGGAAACCACGAACAACCAAGCGTTCTGCAGTTGCTTTATCCAGACCACGGCTCATGAGGTAGTACATATCTTCTGGATCTACCTGACCGATAGAAGCCGCATGTCCTGCAGTTACGTCATTTTCATCAATCAAAAGAATTGGATTAGCATCTGAACGCGCTTGGTCTGAAAGCATGAGAACACGACTTTCTTGTTGGGCATCTGCTCCCTTGGCACCCTTGATAATGTGGCCAATACCATTGAAGGTCAAGGTTGCTTTTTCAAGAATAACCCCATGTTGAAGGATATTCCCGATTGAGTTGCAACCATAGTTAGTTACTCGGGTATCAATCCCTTGTACCTGACGGCCACTTGAAAGAGCTACAACTTTCAGGTCAGCATGGCTACCGTTACCAATCAAGTCGCTATCAAAGTCCGCAACGACGTTCCCTTCGTTCATGACACCGATTGCCCAGTCAATGCTTGCATCGTTGCCTAATTTACCACGACGGCTAATGTAAGCAGTGACGTTTTCACCTAGACGGTCAATCGCAGCAAACTTGACTTGCGCACCAGAACGTGCAATCACTTCAACTGTGATATTTGCAGTTGCCTTAGCACTACCTCCACCACGTGACTCTAAACGCTCCAGATAACTAATCTTACTGTTCTTACCAGCGATAATCATAATATGCTTGTTAAACGGCACATCACTATCGCTGTCTTGATAGAAAATTCCTTCGATTGGTTCTTTAATCTCAACGTTATCAGGAATATAGAGAACAGCACCACTATTGAAATAAGCTGTATGGTAGGCTGCCAACTTGTCATCGTCATACTTAACAGATGACATGAAGAATTCTTCGATCAGCTCTGGAATTTCTTCTAAAGCTGAGTGGAAGTCTGTAAAGACGACACCCTGTTCAGCCAATTCAACTGGAATTTGCTCAAAAACAGTTTGAGTTCCTACTTGTACCAACCTCAAGTGATTATCTAGAGCTGTGAAATCTGGAACATTTGCTGATGGCTCACTTTCTGTAATCGTTCCATCACCCAGATTCCAACGGTGGAATTTGACACGCTCAATAACTGGTAACTCTAAACTCTCAATCTTATCAAAAGCTTTTTGACGGAGGTCAGCCAACCAGCTTGGTTCAGCGTGCATTTCTGAAAAAAGTTTAATATTTTCTTTAGTCATTTACTTCTCCTAAAAGATACGAGGGAATTACAATTCTTCCTTGTAGTCGTAGCCAAGTTCTTCAGCTAGTTTTGCGTATCCTTCACGTTCCAAACGTGCAGCCAATTCTGGACCACCTGAAAGGACAACACGCCCTTCCATCATCACGTGTACCACGTCTGGTGTGATGTAGTTCAAAAGACGTTGGTAGTGAGTGATAATCATAGCACCAAAGCCTTCACCACGCATGGCATTAACACCCTTAGACACAACTTTAAGAGCGTCAATATCAAGACCAGAGTCAATCTCATCCAAAAGGGCAAATGTTGGCTCCAACATCAAAAGTTGAAGAATCTCATTACGTTTTTTCTCACCACCAGAGAAACCTTCGTTGAGGTAACGCTCAGCCATTTCTTCTTTCATGTTGAGCAATTCCATCTTCTCATCCAATTTAGTGATAAACTCACGAACTGAAATCTTCTCATCGTCTTCTTTACCAGCATTCATAGCTGCACGAAGAAACTCAGCGTTGGTAATTCCAGGAATTTCTGATGGATATTGCATAGCAAGGAAAAGTCCCATACGCGCACGCTCGTCCACTTCTAACTCAAGAATGTTTACGCCATCAAACAAGACTTCACCTTTGGTAACCTCATAGTTAGGATTTCCCATGATAGCGGCAGAAAGAGTCGATTTACCAGTACCATTTGGTCCCATGATAGCGGCGATTTCGCCTGTTTTCAGGGTCAGGTTAACCCCTTTTAAAATTTCTTTTCCTTCAATCTCAACGTGAAGATCTTTGATCTCTAATACTGACATGATAGTTCCTTTCTTTTTCTGGCCTTTACAGAACTTACTAGAAACATACTTAATTTCCCTAGAAAATACGGTAAAAGGTCAATAAATATACTTTTATAGTATAACAAAAAAAAGCCTAAAAGGCTTTGATTTTGTCTAGAAGCTGAGGACTAGTCTTTTCCTTTCAAGTGCTGGTCAATGACATCTACTATTTTCCCCATCAAGTAACTGACTCGAAAATTTCTAAAGAGCAAAATGGCCCAAAAGGCTGCCATAATATAGCGACCAGTCATCCAGGCTTCATTGAAAAAATAGGTCTCAGCAGCTGTAAACAGTGCGATGATAATAAATTGTTGTCTATTCATAAACTTATTGTATCATGAAATCTTTCTTTAGTCTTCCTCTACCTTCACTTTATCAGCCAAAAATTCAAATCCTTCTGGGATCAGACTTTCTTCTGCTTCTTTTTCAGTTTGAGTAGATTTAGCTTTGGCTGAAAAGGCTGCGCGAACTTCTTTCCATTCCTCCATGGAAATAGCTAAAATCTCAGGTGAAAAACCTGCTGCCTGACTGAGGATGTTGCCAAACATAGTGTTGAGATTGTCTCGTTTCATTGTTTGACCAGCATTAAAGTTAGACTCAAAAGCAAGAATAGCATGGTGCTCATTGGCCGCAACCGGTTGAGAACCAACCAGCAAAGCCTTATCAGGGCCTCCAAGACTTTCAATCACTTCTCCCCAGGCATTCTGCAAGCGAATCAGATTTTGACGTGCTAAATCTGGATTTTCAACGGCCTCTTGTAGGATTGATTGAACCTTATTGCGATCCACACGATAGACGGTCTTGCTCGCTGCTGGACGGGTACGTTCTGGACTAGTTGACTTGGGTATAGTTCCTGCATTTGCGAGTTCTTGTTTGAGACGTGTCACTTCTTGTCTCAGCGAAGCAATTTCATGTTCAACTGCACCAGAAAGAGCTGGTTCGGGCTTAATCTCCGCCAAACGGATGGTCATCATCTCAGCATAAATCTTAGGCTGCAAGCTAGACTTAATATCTGCTAAACTGACTGTCGCCAAACGAATCATTTCAAACAAATTTTCTTGAGGAAGTGCCAAATTCTCTACAAAGACTGAACTATGGTGAGTATTTTCTCCCCCTGTTTGAACAATTAACAAATCTCTTAAATAGTGCAAAAGATCAGTCACAAAACGAGTCATGCTCTTACCATTATCAAAGAGAAGATTTAAGCACGCTAGGGCCTTGGGAACATCCTGTTGAGACAAGGCAGCCACATAATCATCCAAGGCTGATAGACTAATGGTGCCAGTAATTTCTTCAGAGATGGCAGTCGTCAATTCATTTCCCTGCGTCAAACTCAGGGCTTGATCCAAAATAGACAAGGCATCCCGCATCCCACCTTCAGCCCGTCTGGCAATAATTTCCACAGCCTCTGGTTCAGAACTGATATTTTCTTTTTCTAAGATATAGTGGATATGTTCTTTAATATCCTGTGTCTTAATTGATTTAAACTCAAAACGTTGCACACGGGATAGAATAGTGGCAGGAATCTTGTGCAATTCAGTAGTGGCCAAAATAAAGACCACATTCTGTGTTGGCTCTTCCAGCGTCTTTAAGAGGGCATTAAAGGCCCCTGTAGACAGCATGTGAACCTCATCTATGATATAAACCTTATAACGAGCAAGACTAGGGGCGTAGGTAGATTTATCACGAATTTCACGGATTTCATCGACCCCATTATTAGAGGCTGCATCCATTTCGATGACATCTTCTAAACTACCATCCGTCACTGCTTGACAAATATAGCAGTTATTACAAGGTTCACCACCCACTTGATTAGGACAGTTCATAGCCTTGGCAAAGATCTTAGCCACACTGGTTTTTCCCGTTCCACGAGGACCAGAAAAAAGATAAGCGTGACTTATTTTCTCTTGCTCCACTGCCTGCTTAAGAGTCTTAGCCACAACTTCTTGACCAACCAACTGAGAGAAGTTTTGACTTCTATATTTTCGATAAAGTGCTTGATACATTAGGCTTTCTCCCCAAACATTGTAAAGTCCCATTCTGTCTTTTCAAGCAAAATAGCGACAAATTGTTCCAAATAATCTCGATCCATAGCATCATAATCATCAATCTCTGAAGAATCCAGATCCAGAACCCCAAGTAATTGACCATTCTTTACCATCGGCACAACAATTTCACTTTTAGCTCGGCTATCACAAGCAATATAGTTGGGATAGGTCGTTACATCACCAACTAGAACAGTTTCCTGAAAGTGAGCTGCCTCCCCACAAACACCCTTGCCCAGTGCAATACGGATGCAGGAAACACTTCCTTGGAAAGGACCTAGAACCAATTCCTTTCCATCGAACAGATAAAAGCCTGCAAATACGGTATTAGGGAAGCGTGATTTTAGAAGAGCACTGGCGTTGGAAAGATTAGCCAAAACATTGGTTTCACCATCCAATAAAAAAGAGAGCTCTTCATTTAAGATTTGATAACGTGATTGTTTTTCTGATTCTAACATAGGACTATTATATCAAAAAAGGCTTACAGACAAAAGAAAAATCCCTTGTTTAGTAAACAAAGGATTTTGTGAATTTTCAATTTGATTAAAGTTCGATATCACCGAACAAGTCAGCCATTGAGAATCCTGTTTGTGTTTCTGGAAGTTCGAAATCACGTTTTTCTTGACGTTTTGGACGACGTGGACGAGCAGCACGTTTTTCTTCTTTTTGTCCTTCTTCTTGAGCTGGACGCTCTTCAAGAGCTTTGATAGAAAGTGATACGCGCTCTGCATCTGCATTAACTTCAAGAACTTTAACTTTAACTTCTTGACCAACTTTAAGAGCTTCTTTTGGATTTTCAATACGTTTGTGTGAAATTTGTGATACGTGAACAAGTCCATCGATACCTGGCAATACTTCAACAAATGCACCGAAGTCAGTCAAACGTTTAACTGTTCCTTCTACTACATCACCTTTAGCCAATTTTTGCTCAACGCCATCCCATGGTCCAGGTGTTGTTGCTTTAAGTGAAAGTGATACACGTCCTTCTTCTTCGTTAAGATCAAGGATTTTCACTTCAATTTCTTCACCAACAGTTACAACTGATTTTGGTGATACGTTACGTTCATGTGACAATTCAGTCAAGTGAACCAATCCGTCAACACCACCAAGGTCGATGAAAGCACCAAAACTTGTGATACGTGCAACTTTACCAGTTACTACATCACCAACAGCCAATTTACCGAATACTTCAGCGCGAGCTGCTGCTGTAGCTGCTTCAACAACTTCACGACGTGAAAGGATGAAGCGGTTTTCTTTAGCGTCAACTTCTTTGATTTTAGCATCAAATTCTTGACCTACAAAACGCTCAGTGTTACGTACGAAACGAGTATCCAACATTGAAGCTGGGATAAATCCACGAACACCTTCAAATTCTACTGAAAGTCCACCTTTAACGGCACGAGTTCCTTTAACAGTAACAACTTCTTCTTCGCGACCAACAAGTTTGTCCCATGCTTTGCGAGCTTCAAGGCGTTTTTTAGATACAAGGTATGTAACTGTATCAGTATCTTTACCAACTACTTGACGAAGTACAAGAACATCCAATACTTCTCCTACTTTAACAAAGTCATTGATATCTGCATCGCGATCGTTTGTCAATTCGCGAAGAGTCAAGACACCTTCAACACCAGTTCCAGAGATTGCAACGTTAGCTTGAGTCGCATCAACTGTCAATACTTCAGCACTAACAACATCACCAGTCTCAACTTGGCTAACGCTATTTAGCAAATCTTCAAATTCGTTCATCTAAAAAATCCTCCAACAATCAAGTTTTTCTTAAACTTGACATACTTATAATTTTTTTCCTAAGCACCCGCAAGGACATGTTCATATCGTTCACGTCTTTCAATTATAAAAATAAAATACCCTAAGATATTTTGCTTTTTATCTTGAACATTACCTAAGAACTGGGGTAGCTGGATTCGAACCAACGCATGAGGGAGTCAAAGTCCCTTGCCT
>NZ_JVLX01000008.1:0-866 GCF_001070815.1 Streptococcus pseudopneumoniae
ATCTTTTTGGACTTGAATGAACAAGTTTGTCAAAAACTTATATCAGAATCCAAACTGAAAGAGCATATTGATGAGAAACGAGCTATGGACTATCTGCGATTGATTCAGGATATGTTTCGTTCCTATTATTTAACTGTTTCGTCAGATAGCAGTTTGCCTGACTTGGTTTCAGGATATGAACATCAATTATCACAGGTTTTGGATATGATGATTTATGGAATACTAGAGGAAGATTCCTCTAAAAAAGGAGAAAAATAATGTCGAAAATTTGGAAATGGTTGTTACTAATTGCGGGTATTTTTGCAGTTTTTGTAGGTTTTAATATGTTTGCACATCCTCTTATTAGCTTGGCTTCCATGACTTTCTGGTTTGCACTTGTATTTGCAGTTCAAGGGATTTCTGAGATTGTACAATACTTCAAATCAGAAGAAAAGCATGGCTGGAATTTATTTGGAGGAATTGTTACCCTCATCCTCGCTCTTACCTTGTTCTCAGGTAGCTTTATTGAAATGGTAACATTTGTACCATTTATCATTTCTTTATGGGCCTTGACAAATGGTATTACAAAAACTATCGTTGGTTTCAAGGTTCGTAAGACGGATAAATCGGTAGGTACCCCTCTAGTTTGGATGGGGATTTTAGGAATCGTAGCAGGTTTAATCATGATGGGACACCCATTGATGACCGGTCTCTATATTAGTTACACCATTGCCTTTGTCTTTATTTATCAAGGTATTGTGGCAATTGTTCAATTCTTCAAGATTAAATAAGAATAAAATGGAGTCTGTCTGATTACAATCAGCAGACTTTTTTGGCTCTTTGTCAACTGTAGTGGGTTGAATAAAAGCTAAAACCGAGAAAGGACA
>NZ_JVLX01000009.1:0-291 GCF_001070815.1 Streptococcus pseudopneumoniae
AACCAACGCATGAGGGAGTCAAAGTCCCTTGCCTTACCGCTTGGCTATACCCCAATAATATAAAATAGGCGAGTGATGGGGATCGAACCCACGCATGCCAGAGCCACAATCTGGTGTGTTAACCACTTCACCACACCCGCCATAATTCTATTAACACGGGCAGTAGGAATTGAACCCACACTGAAGGTTTTGGAGACCTTAGTTCTACCTTTAAACTATGCCCGTAAAATGGAAGGGGAGGGATTCGAACCCCCGAACCCGAAGGAGCGGATTTACAGTCCGCCGCGTTTA
>NZ_JVLX01000010.1:0-25222 GCF_001070815.1 Streptococcus pseudopneumoniae
CAAAGCACTGCTTTGAGGTTGTAGATAGAACTGACGAAGTCAGTAACATATATATGGCAAGGCGACGTTGACGCGGTTTGAAGAGATTTTCAAAGAGTATTAGTTGTGAATCTGGTTCGGTAGTCCCAGATTATTCTTATTAGTAGGGTCTTGTTTTCTATGTCCCCTCGTAGCTAACAAGGCCTTGAGCATTTTAGAAAGAGGAATCTATGTCTACGAAATATATTTTTGTAACTGGTGGTGTGGTATCGTCTATTGGGAAAGGGATTGTTGCAGCGAGTCTGGGCCGTCTCTTGAAAAATCGTGGTCTCAAAGTAACGATTCAGAAGTTTGACCCTTATATCAATATCGATCCGGGAACTATGAGCCCTTACCAGCACGGAGAAGTATTTGTGACGGATGATGGAGCTGAGACAGATTTGGACTTGGGTCACTATGAACGTTTCATCGATATCAATCTTAACAAATATTCCAACGTGACAACTGGTAAAATTTACAGTGAAGTTCTTCGTAAGGAACGCCGTGGAGAATACCTTGGGGCAACTGTTCAGGTTATTCCTCATATCACAGATGCTTTGAAAGAAAAAATCAAGCGTGCCGCTCTAACGACTGATTCTGATGTCATTATCACAGAGGTTGGTGGAACTGTTGGGGATATTGAGTCCTTGCCATTCTTAGAGGCCCTTCGTCAGATGAAGGCAGATGTGGGGGCGGACAATGTCATGTACATCCATACAACCCTGCTTCCATACCTCAAGGCAGCTGGTGAAATGAAGACCAAACCAACTCAACACTCTGTAAAAGAATTGCGTGGATTGGGAATCCAGCCAAATATGTTGGTTATTCGTACAGAAGAGCCAGCTGGTCAAGGAATTAAAAACAAACTGGCCCAGTTCTGTGATGTAGCACCAGAAGCCGTTATCGAATCGTTGGATGTCGAACATCTTTACCAAATTCCACTGAACTTGCAGGCACAAGGTATGGACCAAATTGTTTGTGACCACTTGAAACTAGACGCACCTGTAGCGGATATGACAGAGTGGTCAACTATGGTGGACAAGGTCATGAACCTCAAGAAACAAGTTAAAATTTCCCTTGTCGGTAAGTATGTGGAGTTGCGAGATGCCTACATCTCAGTGGTCGAAGCCTTGAAACACTCTGGTTATGCCAACGACGCAGAAGTGAAAATCAATTGGATCAATGCCAATGATGTGACAGCAGAGAATGTGGCAGAGCTCTTGTCTGATGCGGACGGAATCATCGTACCAGGAGGTTTTGGTCAACGTGGTACGGAAGGTAAAATCCAAGCCATCCGCTATGCGCGTGAAAATGATGTTCCAATGTTGGGTGTCTGCTTGGGCATGCAGTTGACTTGTATCGAGTTTGCTCGTCACGTTTTAGGACTTGAAGGTGCTAATTCAGCAGAGCTTGCACCAGAAACAAAATACCCTATCATTGATATCATGCGTGATCAGATTGATGTTGAGGATATGGGGGGAACCCTTCGCTTGGGACTTTATCCATCTAAGTTGAAGCGTGGCTCTAAGGCAGCGGCTGCTTATCACAATCAAGAAGTGGTGCAACGCCGTCACCGTCACCGTTATGAGTTTAACAACGCCTTCCGTGAGCAGTTTGAGGCAGCAGGCTTTGTCTTCTCAGGTGTTTCTCCAGACAATCGTTTGGTCGAAATTGTGGAAATTCCTGAAAATAAATTCTTTGTAGCGTGTCAGTATCACCCTGAACTGTCAAGCCGTCCAAATCGTCCAGAAGAACTCTACACTGCCTTTGTCACTGCAGCAGTTGAGAACAGTAATTAGCCAAATCAGAACCTTTGAGAAGAATCTCAGAGGTTTTTTGCTTGCATATTTAGGATAATATTTGCAATTTAAAAACATAGTGATATAATTAACATAAAAAATCCTAAGGAGGATCTACGATGAAAAAAATCACATTATTTGGTTTGTCTCTAGCAGGTCTAGCTTTACTGGCTTTTCCTCATTCAGGGCAGGCATTTGAGCTTAAAGAAGAATGGGTTGTCAAGTGTGGAGTGCAGTATCAAGATGGAAAGATTCTTCGATTCAACAATGGCCATGAAGTAGATATTAAAGTATTGGATTTGCCAAAAAACGAGAAAATCGAGTGGACGGTCAGTCTCAATGGTCAAGATCAAACTGTCAATTTCCTAGGTCAAGAAAAGGACAAGTCTATGATGGGCGTAGAGGGGCGTTACCTGAATTTCTATGTTCCATATGGCTATAGAGGAGATATCAAGGTCGAGGCTAAGAGCGGAAACGAAGTGAAGACCTGGTTAACGAAAGTTGTGGATGATATTCATAATGATAGTGGAAAGAGAGGTTATTATCGTATTGAAGAATCAAATAATCAATACACCTACCTTGATACAAAATGGGATTATCAAACCAAGACTTACACTGCTACCTTACCAGAGACTGTCAATGGTCAAAAAGTCTTTGCTTGGGCAGACTATAGCAATGGCGAGTTGAAACTTGAAAAACTAAAGTCTATCAGTCACAAATATGATGGAGGAGCTTTCAAAGAACTTTATCCGATTGTAAAAGCAGAAAGCTGGCTAAAATCAAATCAAAACTGGTACTATCAAAAACAAGGTCAATTAGTGCAGAATGATTGGGTTAAGGACAAGGGAACTTGGTACTTTATGAATGATAAAGGGATCATGTTCAATCAAACTTGGCTATATCAAGGTGGCAACTGGTATGCCTTTAAATCATCAGGAGGCATGATTGCTAGTGACTGGTTTTACGACCAAGGCAAGTGGTACTATTTATCAACTTCAGGAGCCATGAAAGCAAGCACTTGGGTTTATGATAAGGGAGAATGGTATTATGTAAGTTCTTCTGGTGCCATGCTAGCGAATGATTGGGTCAAAGATAATGGCAAGTGGTATTATCTAGCTTCATCAGGTAAGATGCTTCGCAATACCTACACACCTGATGGTTACTACGTTGGCAACTCAGGTGTCTGGCAATAAGAATAATACTCTTCGAAAATCTCTTCAAACCACGTCAGCTTCATCCACAACCTCAAAACAGTGTTTTGAGCTGACTTCGTCAGTTCTATCTACAACCTCAAACTACAACCTCAAAGCAGTGCTTTGAGCAACCTGTGGCTAGCTTTCTAGTTTGCTCTTTGCTTTTCATTGAGTATAAGAAGTCCTTTTCCTTAAAGGAAGAGGCTTTTTACTTGCTTTTCTGCTGCTTCCTCATTTGTCCTAAAGCCTTTTTTGTGTTAAAATGAATGGTATGAAAGCTAAAAAAATGTGGATAGCAGGTCTGGCTCTGCTAGGTATTGGAAGCCTTGCTCTTGCTACGAAAAAAGTTGCAGATGACCATAAGCTCAGGAAGACTCAGGAAGAGTTGACAGCGATTGTGCGAGACCATTTTTCAGACATGGGAGAAATTGCGACCCTCTATGTTCAAGTTTATGAAAGCAGTCTAGAGAGCTTGGTTGGTGGCGTCATTTTTGAGGATGGCCGTCATTATACCTTTGTCTATGAAAATGAAGACCTAGTCTATGAGGAGGAAGTTTTATGATACAACCAGCAAGTTTAGAAGAATTAGCATCCTTAGTAGAAAAAGATGGCAAGAAGGTCTTTCTTTTTGTAGCAGACTGGTGTGGTGATTGTCGTTATATCTATCCTGCCTTGCCAGAAATTGAGGAGACCAATCCAGAGTTCACCTTTATTCGAGTGGATCGAGACCAGTACATGGATCTAGCTAAACTCTGGGATGTTTACGGAATCCCTAGCCTTGTTGTTCTAGAAAAGGACAAGGAAATCGGCCGTTTTGTCAATCGCGACCGTAAAAGCAAGCAACAAATTAATGACTTTTTAGCAGGACTGAAATAGGAGAAAAGAAAACAATGATTTTTACATATAACAAAGAACATGTCGGTGATGTCCTTATGGTCATCGCGAAAAATAGCGGAGATTCCAAACTAGATGTGGAGCGTAAAGGCAAGGTAGCCCGTGTTTTTCTCAAAGATAATGGGGAAACAGTGGCTTGGAATATTTTTGAAGTTTCAAGTTTATTTGAAATTGCAGAGCGCGGTCAAGTCTTTTTATCAGATGAACAGGTCGCTCGTTTGAACCAAGAATTACAGGCGGAAGATTTTACAGAAGAAATTGTCAATGACAAGGAACCTAAGTTTGTTGTTGGTGAAATTGTCGAGATGGTAGCCCATCCTGATAGTGACCACCTCAACATCTGCCAAGTTGCAGTTGCAAGTGACAAGACAGTGCAAATTGTTGCCGGAGCACCTAATGCGCGTGTCGGTCTGAAAACCATTGTAGCTCTTCCAGGGGCTATGATGCCCAAAGGCAATCTTATTTTCCCAGGCGAACTTCGTGGTGAAAAAAGTTTTGGCATGATGTGCAGTCCTCGTGAATTGCAGCTGCCAAATGCTCCGCAAAAACGTGGTATTATTGAATTATCAGAAGACCAAGTTGTCGGAACTCCATTTGATCCAGCTAAGCACTGGACTCTTTAGGAAGTTGTCAGTATCTGAATCACCAGATAGAAGGAAATAAGATGGCAAAAAATGTTGTGATTACAGGAGCGACATCAGGTATTGGTGAAGCAATTGCGCGTGCTTATCTGGAGCAGGGTGAGAATGTCGTTCTAACTGGACGACGGACAGACAGGTTAGAAACCCTTAAGTCGGAGTTTGCAGAAACTTTTCCAAATCAAACCGTCTGGACCTTTCCACTGGATGTGACGGATATGGCTATGGTAAAGACTGTTTGCTCTGACATTCTAGAAACGATAGGGCGGATTGATATCTTAGTCAACAACGCCGGACTGGCTCTAGGTTTAGCACCCTATCAGGACTATGAAGAGTTGGATATGTTGACCATGTTGGATACCAATGTCAAAGGTTTGATGGCAGTTACTCGCTGTTTCTTGCCAGCAATGGTAAAAGCCAATCAAGGTCATATCATCAACATGGGGTCAACCGCAGGAATCTATGCTTATGCGGGTGCAGCTGTTTATTCAGCTACCAAGGCAGCAGTTAAGACCTTTTCAGATGGTCTGCGAATTGATACCATCGCAACGGATATCAAGGTGACCACCATTCAACCAGGAATTGTCGAAACAGATTTCTCTACAGTTCGTTTTCATGGTGACAAAGAGCGTGCTGAGGCGGTCTATCAGGGAATCGAAGCCTTGCAAGCTCAGGATATTGCAGACACAGTGGTTTATGTGACCAGTCAACCTCGCCGTGTGCAGATTACAGATATGACCATTATGGCCAATCAACAGGCGACAGGTTTCATGGTTCATAAAAAATAAAAAATTTCCTCGAAAAGTTACAAATTTCTGTAACTTTTTTTGATTTCCTACGAATAGATAAGTAGGAGGAAGAAAATATGTATAATAAAGTTATCTTAATCGGACGCTTGACGTCTACACCAGAATTGCACAAAACCAACAATGACAAGTCAGTAGCACGAGCAACTATCGCTGTGAACCGTCGTTACAAAGACCAAAACGGTGAACGTGAAGCTGATTTTGTCAACATTGTCCTATGGGGCAGACTAGCAGAAACATTGGCAAGCTACGCAACTAAAGGTAGTCTTATCTCTGTGGATGGAGAACTTCGTACACGTCGCTTTGAGAAAAATGGTCAAATGAACTATGTGACTGAAGTACTTGTGACAGGATTCCAACTCTTGGAAAGTCGTGCCCAACGTGCCATGCGTGAAAATAATGCAGGCCAAGATTTGGCGGATTTGGTCTTGGAAGAGGAAGAATTGCCATTTTAAGCATTAAAAAGTCTGAGTTGCTCTCAGGCTTTTTATCTTGAGAAAGTCAGACTTTTTCCTTGACTATTTCTGACCAAGTGATACAATAGAACTATGGTTTAGCACTCAGGTATAAAGAGTGCTAATACTATCTATCTCATCATGGAGGAAATCAGATGTTGAAACCATTAGGGGACCGTGTGGTCTTAAAAGTAGAAGAAAAAGAACAAACTGTTGGAGGCTTTGTCCTTGCAGGCTCAGCCCAAGAAAAAACAAAAACAGCCAAAGTTGTAGCTACTGGACAAGGTGTTCGTACCTTGAACGGTGATTTGGTTGCCCCAAGTGTTAAGCCTGGCGACCGTGTCTTGGTTGAAGCCCATGCAGGTATTGATGTCAAAGATGGCGATGAAAAGTACATCATCGTAGGCGAAGCTAACATCTTGGCTGTCATTGAAGAATAGAAGGAGAAAGTAAGTATGTCAAAAGAAATTAAATTTTCATCTGATGCTCGTTCAGCTATGGTCCGTGGTGTCGATATCCTTGCAGACACTGTTAAAGTAACCTTGGGACCAAAAGGTCGTAACGTTGTTCTTGAAAAATCATTCGGTTCACCCCTCATCACCAATGACGGTGTGACCATTGCCAAAGAAATTGAGTTGGAAGACCATTTTGAAAATATGGGTGCCAAATTGGTATCAGAAGTAGCTTCAAAAACCAATGATATCGCAGGTGACGGGACTACAACTGCAACTGTTTTGACCCAAGCAATCGTCCGTGAAGGAATCAAAAACGTCACAGCAGGCGCAAATCCAATCGGCATTCGTCGTGGTATTGAAGCAGCGGTTGCCGCAGCAGTAGATGCCTTGAAAAATAATGCCATCCCAGTTGCCAATAAAGAAGCCATCGCTCAGGTTGCTGCTGTATCTTCTCGTTCTGAAAAAGTTGGTGAGTACATCTCTGAAGCCATGGAAAAAGTTGGTAAAGACGGTGTCATCACTATCGAAGAGTCACGTGGTATGGAAACAGAACTTGAAGTTGTAGAAGGAATGCAGTTTGACCGCGGTTACCTTTCACAGTACATGGTGACAGATAGCGAAAAAATGGTGGCTGATCTTGAAAATCCATACATTTTGATTACTGACAAGAAGATTTCAAATATCCAAGAAATCTTGCCACTCCTAGAAAGTATTCTCCAAAGCAATCGTCCGCTCTTGATTATTGCGGATGATGTAGATGGTGAAGCTCTTCCAACCCTTGTATTGAACAAGATTCGTGGAACCTTCAACGTAGTAGCAGTTAAGGCACCTGGTTTTGGCGACCGTCGCAAAGCTATGCTTGAAGACATTGCCATCTTGACAGGCGGAACAGTTATCACAGAAGACCTTGGTCTTGAGTTGAAAGATGCTACAATTGAAGCACTTGGTCAAGCAGCGAGAGTAACTGTGGACAAAGATAGCACTGTTATCGTAGAAGGTGCTGGAAATCCTGAAGCTATTTCTCACCGTGTTGCGGTTATCAAGTCTCAAATCGAAACTACAACATCTGAATTTGATCGTGAAAAATTACAAGAACGCTTGGCAAAATTGTCAGGTGGTGTCGCAGTCATCAAAGTCGGTGCTGCAACTGAAACTGAGTTGAAAGAAATGAAACTCCGTATCGAAGATGCCCTCAACGCTACTCGTGCAGCTGTGGAAGAAGGAATCGTTGCAGGGGGTGGGACAGCTCTTGTAAATGTTATCCCAGCAGTGGCTGATTTGGAATTAACAGGAGATGAAGCGACAGGACGCAATATTGTTCTCCGTGCCTTGGAAGAACCTGTTCGTCAAATCGCCCACAATGCAGGATTTGAAGGATCTATCGTTATCGATCGTTTGAAAAATGCTGAAGTTGGTACAGGTTTCAACGCAGCAACTGGCGAATGGGTCAACATGATTGATCAAGGGATTATCGACCCAGTTAAAGTGAGCCGTTCAGCCCTACAAAATGCAGCATCTGTAGCCAGCTTGATTTTGACTACGGAAGCAGTCGTAGCTAATAAACCAGAACCAGCAGCTCCGGCTCCAGCCATGGATCCAAGCATGATGGGTGGCATGATGTAAGCTTTCTATAGAAAACAACTTATAAAAAACACAAAAGGAGGGAATGTCTATTCCTCCTTTTTATGATATTCACTTCTAAATTGATTTGAGCTCTCTTAACTTATATGATAAAATAAGACTAGAAAAAGGAGAAGAACATGATCGATGTAGAAGAAATTCTGAGCAAGATGAACCCCAATCAGAAGATTAATTATGACCGTGTTATGCAGAAGATGGTACAAGTATGGGAGAAAAATGAGCAGCGCCCAACCATTCTCATGCATGTTTGCTGTGCCCCTTGCAGTACCTATACTCTAGAATATTTGACTAAGTATGCAGACGTGACTATCTATTTTGCTAATTCCAATATCCATCCCAAGGCAGAATACCATAAGCGTGCCTATGTGACTAAAAAGTTTGTCAGTGATTTCAATGAGCGAACTGGCAATAACGTTCAATACCTAGAAGCTCCTTATGAACCTAACGAATATCGTAAACTGGTTCGAGGTTTGGAAGAAGAGCCTGAAGGTGGCGACCGTTGCAAGGTTTGCTTTGACTACCGACTGGATAAGACAGCTCAAGTGGCTATGGACTTGGGCTTTGACTACTTTGGCTCAGCCTTGACCATCAGTCCTCATAAGAATTCTCAAACCATTAATAGTATCGGAATCGATGTGCAAAAAATTTATACAACCCACTATCTTCCAAGTGATTTCAAGAAAAATCAAGGCTACAAACGTTCAGTAGAGATGTGTGAAGAGTATGACATCTACCGTCAATGTTATTGTGGATGCGTCTATGCAGCCCAGGCTCAGAATATTGACCTTGTTCAGGTCAAGAAGGACGCTACAGCTTTCTTGTTGGATAAGGATGTGGAAAAAGACTATTCCCACATCAAATTTACTGTTACAAAATTGGATATATAAGGATAAGCCCAGCTGCAAAGCTGGGTTTTTATACTCTTCGAAAATCAAATTGAAAATCAAATTCAAACCGCGTCTACGTCGCCTTGCCGTATATATATGTGACTGACTTCGTCAGTCTTATCTATAACCTCAAAACAGTGTTTTGAGCAATCTGAGGTTAGTTTCCTAGTTTGCTCTTTGATTTTCATTGAGTATTAAAATAAAAAACCAGGGATTTCACCCTAGTTTGACAACTTTACCGATTCTTTAGTTCTACATAGCGCTTGTACCAAATGTTTACATAGGCTTCTGAGAAAGGACCACGTCCATTGTTAATCCAATCAACAAGAATTTTGACATGTTCTTTTAAAATATAGTCCAAATCATCAGAATAATTCATTTTGCGTTTGTGACGCTCATACTCCTCAACGTCCAAGAGACGTTTTTCCCCATCTGTAAAAATTTTAACATCTAAATCGTAATCAATATACTTCAGTGCTTCTTCATCCAGATAGTAGGGGCTAGCCATATTGCAATAGTAGGAAATCCCATTATCACGAATCATGGCAATGATATTAAACCAATATTTCTTGTGAAAGTAAACAATAGCCGGTTCTCGAGTGACCCAACGACGACCATCACTTTCGGTAACCAGTGTATGATCGTTGACACCAATAATGGCGTTTTCTGTTGTTTTTAGTACCATGGTGTCCCGCCAAGTTCGGTGGAGACTCCCATCATGCTTATAACTTTGAATTGTAATAAAGTCGCCTTCTTTTGGAAGCTTCATAACTAACCAACTTTCTACAATTTATAAGTTTATCGTTTACTATTGTACCATAAAATTGCCTAAAATCTGTGAATTTTACATGAAAATATTAAAGATATTCTCTGAGAGCGCTTGCTATATCCGAAAAATCATAGCCCTTTCGTGCTAAAACTTGGGTTAAACGCTGTTTAAGTTCGTATCCTTCATACTTTCGGGCATATTTAATATATTGCTTATCAAGTTCCTTAAAGATGAGTTCCTGAGTCGTTTCTTGGTCAACTTGACTCTCCAACTCGTCAAAAGCAACTTTAGCATCAGAGTAAGAGAAGCCCTTGTTAGTCAAGTTCTGGATAATCTTATCTTGCAAGGCACGAGCTGGAAGTTTTCCCTCATATTTTTTCAATAGTTTATTAGCTACACGTTGAGCAACTTCCGAAAAATCAAATTCTTTCAGAATCTCTTCTATAGTAGCTTTTGAAATTCCTTTTTGTGCTAATTTCTGAATCAGTACATAAGGCCCCTTATCTCCTGAAAGTTGATTGGCATTGATGATAGCATAAGCGTACTGATCATCATTAATCCACTTATCTTCTTTAAGATTAATAATAACTTTAGAAGCTATGTTTTCATCAATATCGTATTTTTTTAGATATTCTCTGACTTCTTTTTCAGTGCGCGCTTTAAAGGATAGGTGGTAGAGGGCTAGATTCTTACCATAAGAAAATTGAGCAAAGTCCTGAATCTCTTTCAATTCCTCTTCGCTTATCACCTTATCTCTCGATAGCATAAAACGCACAATTGTATCTTCAGTAATATAGCATTTGTCGTCATTATCAAGCTCCATCAGATAGAGTCTTTTTTTCTTTTCAAGTTTTGTGATTTTCATAGTTCTATTATAACTCAAAATGTGAGAAAAAGCTGAAACCCCTTGATATAGCCGTTTTTTGTCCCTTAATGATGAATTTTAAGAACTTTTTAGGAACTTTGTAAATTCTCAATGGCTTTTTCATAAAAGGAAGTCGCCTTTTTCTTATTGTCTTTGGATAGGTGGCTATAGATGTCCATAGTCATAGAAAGTTTTGCATGGCCTAGCCGTGTTTGGATTTCTTTGTAAGGAAGTCCTGCATTGAGCAATAGACTAGCGTGGGTGTGTCGAAAAGCGTGGAAACTTAAATGAGGACATCCAGCCAGTTTTAAATGCTTTTCTAGTCTGAATCTGAGCGCTCCAGCTTCTCTATAATTGTCAAAGGTATCAGAGAACACTTTTTCAAAAGTTACCCCTATTTCCCTACCTATTTGGGATTGTCTTGCTTTATAGAGCCGAAGCATGAGTACCGTTTTGGTATCCAGAGCTATTTCTCTAATACTACTTTTACTTTTAGGGCTAGTGATTTCCTTGAGGGTGTTTAAAGTCTTGGTAACTGAAATGTTACCGTTTTGTAGGTCAATATCAGACCATTTCAAGGCTAGACACTCACGAATACGCAAACCAGTCGCTAGAAGTGTCTTATATAACACCGTATCGGAGAAATTTTTATAAGTGTTTGGCAACTGATCCAGATAATCTAAGAATTTTTTTAAATTGTCGTCATCCAGATATTTCAGTTTTTTCCCTTCTTTGGGTTTGCGACGTGGGACGATGATATCACTAGCTGGATTTGAAGCAATGACTTGCAAGGAAACGGCATAGGATAATATGCGTTTATTTAAGGCATGGAGCTGGTTATATTGCTGATAACCTTTTCCTAGTTGATTGTAATCTATTGCCCACTGGTTTACCTGGTGCTGAATGATTGGGGGTGTCAGCTTATCCAACTTGTAGTCTCCAAAGGCTGGTAGGAGATACTTTTTTATGTTGTTTTTTGCCCCTATAAGGGTGCTATGTTTGACTGTATGGCAATAATTTTCTAGCCAGAGTTTCGTCAATTCCTGATAGGTGGTAACATTAACGGTTTTTGTGACTGTTGAGCCGTTTTTTTCAAACTCTACCTTGGCTTGGATAGCCTTGCTTTTGAGTCTGTTCTTGGTTCTGTCTGAAATAGTTGTCTTGACTTTCTTACCTGTTACGGTATCGATACCAAGATAAACGCTGGAACGGTAAACTACTGATCCATCTTTCTTTTTGTATTCTGTAATTTTCATGGTTTTACTCCTTTTCCATCAGCAGGCAAGCAATTAGAAAAGGTTTTGAGTTTATACCATGCGAGGAGCTACGAACCTCCCCTTATTTTCGATTTTAAGCAGTCAGACGGTAAATTGTACCAGAATATGAAACAAGGCGGATATGTGGCTTATATGGGGTTTGGGAAAAGTCCATATATTACAAGTAGTTTTATCTTAATGTGTCAGTGATATTATACCAATTATTCGGAAATCCAAGTGTGTCCAATACAATGCCGGCTTCAATGGAGTGCGCTTTTTTATTTAGAGCTTTGGTTCTTTTAATAATAGTGTTATGTAATTGAGCGTATTGTGTGGAAGCAAGTAGGCATTGTAAGGCAAGAAAAACATAATATACAGATTGTCTTGATGTATTGGCATTGTTATTGTAATAGTGGAAATAAGCTAATTGTGGAAGATTCTCACGACATTTATAATTGAAAAGCTTATTATTATGAGCAGTGATATTTCTAATTTCTAGTATATTTTTAATAATACTTTCTAAAGCCTTTCCACTTAAAAGGTCTTTACTAGGTCTATTTTGGATGTATTCAATATTTTCTTGTAAGAATGGTGATAAATCTCTAGCTATCTGATTTTTTATATCAGTGTTTAGATTTCTATAAAAGTTAAATGCTTGCCCTAATGTAAGTTCATTGATGATAACCCAGAAAGGAACAACGCCATGTTGTTTATAGTGGTGCTTTATAGAATTGTTTTGCTTATCCCTATTATAATCATTGAGTATTCTAGCTAATATACTGATTAAATTAGTAATTTGTGCTAGCCTTTTTGTATCTTTTTGTGTTTCAAAATTATTAATATCTAGATAAGCGTATGGTGTTGGATATGCTTCTGAAAAACGATATGCCAGTACGGATTTAAAGTGTTTTTCTGCATCTATAATTGCTTTTAAAAAAGCTGATTTAATTTCTTTATCGTAAAAGTGTGTTGCAGCTATTTCTCTAAAGTCTGCACCAGTTATAAATTTATCTTTTGATGTTTGAAAAAACTTACTATATCCGTTGACGACGTTGTAATAGTTGTTAGTTAGAAGGTATCTTTTACATTCTTCTATGTTATCTATTTCTAAACCTCTAGACTGGAGAAGTTTTATTTGTTCATCTAATGTTTGAAATGGTTTCATATATGTTCCTTATATACAAAAACACCACCTAGTAGAACTAGGCGGTGTTTCGCGTACTCTGTTCCCTTGGGAGCAGAAACTCTTCTCATTGCCTAATAATACTGTAATTTTGAGTTTTTGTCAATCTTTTTGGTTTGTTTTTTAAAAATTTTTGAGTATCGAAAAATCTCAACGCTGGGAAAGTTCGCTTTTTTCGTCCTAAAAATGTCCCTTCCGTGTTGTTTCGTAGTCCATGATTCTCCGTTATATTTGTCAATTTTGCCGTTTTTTGCACTTTAGTCTGTAAAATCGGCTTTCTATTCTTCAATTTCCCCTGTTTTTGCACAATAGATCTTAGAAATAAGGGTGCTATTTATCAGATAAGGATTTTAATAAGTTTAATACTATTTGCTTATCTTTTGGGGATAGGGATATGAAATCTACCAGTAATTGAGTTTCTTGAGGGTTCAATGTTCCAAGAGTAAATAGAAAATCATTTAGCTTCTGATCTGCTTCATTAATGATTCTATCATCTGATAAATATTTTTTTATTTCACGATTACTTAACTCATTAAAATTTGGAATGAGGCTTTTTAAAATTTCTTCACGATACTTACTTAAAAAATCTTCATCTTTTAAAGTCAATAAATTCTCTTTACCATCAGCTATTTTTAGTTCATAGTATGCTCTAAATGCTTTAAAAAATGCTTCATCAGAGCCATCTTTTTGACTTAAATTTTTTACAGATTCAATGAAATTGTTTTCATAACCAAGTAAGCGAGCAACGCTTACCCCAAAGTGGTTAGCGAGTAGCTGGGCTTTATCTGGTTTGATAGTATGTTTATTATTTTCCCAATTAGATATCACCATTTTGGATATTGGTTTTTCGTTTTCTTTTAGTTCTTTATTTATTATTTGAGCTAATTCATCTTGAGTTATTCCCTCTTTGGTTCTTAGAATCTTTAGTCTATTTTTTATTGTTGACATTTTATCACCTCAGTTAAATTATAACCGCTAAAAAAACTTTTGTAAAGTTTTTATTTATTTCCTCTTGACAAGTAAAGAAAAACATTATATACTTGGTCTAAGTAAAGATAAACTTTACAAATAAGAAAGGAGGGAACTGTATTGCTTATCACCTCAACACAAGCAAAAGCAATTCGCCGAAAGCAAGCGGACAAGAATTTGACTGCTAAAAGAGCCAGCGAGGAAATTGGAGTGAATCCAATTACTTACAGGAAAATCCGAGACGGAGGCGAAGTAAAGCCTAGCATTTACCAAAAAGCCATGCAGTGGCTTGCTGAAGATTATTAGAAAGGAGCGAACCAATCGTAATACTACTCTACATTTATAGATTTCTCATGTGGTGCTTTACCACTGGAGATTGATAAACGGATCTAGCTAAATATTTGCTTGCTACCTATAGCAGTATCAAGGGTTTGTAGGGGTTCATATTCTCCGATTTTCCCCTACTTTAATGCTTTACCTTGGTACTGTTTTAGGTGGCAAGCACTGACAAAAGAAGAAAGGAGCGAACCAATGGAATTGGTTTACATGGACGGCAAGAAAGAGCCGTATACTACGAGCGAGATTATCGCTGAATGTGCTGAAGTACAGCACCATACTATTACACGCTTAGTCAGAGACAATAAAGCTGATTTTGAAGCGTTGGGAATACTTGGATTTAAAATCCATAAATTAGATAAGAGAGGGCAACCGAAAAAAATCTATCTTCTGAATGAGCAACAAGCTACCTTGCTGATCACTTATCTAAAGAATACCGAACCAGTACGGCAATTCAAAATGAACCTAGTCAAAGCATTCTTTGAAATGCGTGAGGAACTTTCTAAACGCTATCTTCAAAGAGAACTGGAAAAGCCAAAGCGCAAGACCTTAACCGAAGCTATCAAATCATGGGAGAAAGCGCCTCAGCATGCCTATAGCACTCTTACAAACCTACTGCTAAAGGGAGCGACTGGGAAAAACAAAGCCCAACTCATGCAAGAGCGAGAAAGTGAAAACGGTATTGACAGTTTAACAAGTGATGAACTGACAAACTATCAACGATTGGAAGATATGGCAATAGCGATGATCAACTTGAATATGAGATATTCAGAAATTAAAGAACTAATTTTTAAAGCATAGGAGTATAGAAAATGGAAAATGATTTTAAGACAGTTACAAATGCCAAGGGTTTAGAAATTCCTAAGTATTTCAAGGATTTTAAAAAGCTAGTTGAGAAAGACAGACAACTAGCCGAATATCTTTGTATGAACTACGAGGATTTGGACAGTGAAGACCTGGGCGCATTTCTTGAAACGATGGAGCAGGGATTTAGCTGGATTCTGGATCTTATCGAAAGTAAAGACTTGCTTTATAGCCCCCAGACAGGGAAGAAAGCATGAAGAAAGGTAACAAAAAAAGTCACTTGCGGAGAGTTTGGCGACCGAAGCAAGCGACAAGATTAAAGGTATAGATATTTTTTCTATACCTTGATTATAGCATAATACAGCGGTTTCCGCTAGTACATTGAAAATAAAATAAGGTACGCTGGGAAGATTTTAAATTTTTTTCGGTTTAGGGGTTGACTTAAAGGGTACACCGTTATATAATAAAAGTGTACCCCGAAAGAAAGAGAGGTCAAAAATGGGGAAAACATTAGGACGACCTAAAAGTGATAACCCAAAAAACAAGCAACTAAAAATTAAAATGACTGAACAGAATTTTAATGATTTAGAAGAACTTGCCAAAAAGAAAAGCATGACTAAAACAGATATAGTCATGCGAGGGATTGAGCTTGTAAAGTCTGAACCATAACGAAACCGCCTACCGTGTCACTTGTTTGGCGACAGAACACGATAGACGGCGATGCACCACAAATGAGGTACGTAAATATCTTATCATGCGTACTCTTATTTGTCAAACACAGAAATAGAGTGCGCTTTTTGCGTACCCAAAAAATGAGGTATACAATGGGAAAACAACATCAAGCAGTAAAATTCAAGGATATTGCTGAAAAATTGTCCGAATTAGAGGGCAAGAATTTAGAAGAAATCGCTGGAGTATTAGGCTATCGCAACTTGGAGAGTTGCAGGGTCAACCTTTACAATCTGAGACAAAACAAGCGTCTAGGATTTGAAGTAGAAAAAGGGGTGTACTCCAAGTTCGCACTCTTGGACGATTCGGTAAAAGAGGAACTGGAAGACAAGGAATTGTCAGACCGTGGGCGCTATTTGAAGAGCGTAGATCGCTATAAGGCAATGCTAAACGCCTTTTCTATCGCCTTTGATAGCACAGTCAAGGCGGAAACCAGACAAAAAGCAGAACATGACGGCTTGAAAGCCTTGGACAGAATCCCAGATAAGCACTACGCCCTACTTTATGACATGATGGAGGGCTAGGATGGAAGCAAAAACTCACTTCGCTAGATTCATGCGTCGAGGGATGGAACTAGCAAGGCAATTACATAGCAAGGAAATCCAACGTGATGAATTTGATAGAGCCTGGAAAAGATTAGGCGATCAAATCGAAAACGAAACGAAGAAAAACTAAGAAAACCGAAGTGCAGGCAAGCAATTAGAAAAGGTTTTGAAAAACGAGTGCTGACACGGCGATTCTAAGCACTTGTTTAGCGGAAATGTGGGTATTTACCCACGAAACATCACTACATGCGTCCGCCAACTAGGGGCAAAAGCCCAGCGTTTGGAGTGGTGCTAATCGTGTATAGGAAACAGGAAAACCAAAAGAAAAAGGTAAAGATATGAATGATTATTTTAAAGAATTTGAAAAAGAGTTGGTACTTGTAGAGGAAAAGCTAGATATTTTATCAGATTGGCATAATTCTAAGAATCATATTGGCGCAATGGAAATTGTTGAAAATTGTAATTCAGTAATTACTAATCTATGGCTAAGTTTTTATAAATCATCTGAAGCGTACAAGATGCAGGAAGCGAGTCATGAAGAATTTTATAATAAGAATGTTGAGAACTTACTGGGAGAATTAAAAAAATATGATGATGAGTGTGCAGAAATGTACAATAAAAAACCTGACTGGTTACTATTCAATTACTTAAATCAAGTAATAAACGAAAACAAGTTAAGTAATGGTATTACTCATGAGACTGCTTCAACTTGGACGTATTTACGAAGTTTAGTAGTTTCTGATTTACAAAAAAGAGGGCTTTTAAAATGACTCTAGACCTATACAACATGACACAAGCAGAATTTGATAACTTCATGGCTGTTTTAAAAGTAAACAATCCGAATTTATTTCAGTTTATCGCTGATTTTATCAATAAAAAAGTAACCGTTCAAGAAGTTGAAGCTTTCCAAAAGATGGAGCCTGAAGTGCAACAGTTATATATCAAGAATTACAAAGCGAGGGCATAGCATGAATGAACTAGATTTAAGCAATACACAGGCGCTTATTTTTACCGTGATTTTGATTGGCTTTCTAATTTACCTAAACCATCGAGACCGCAAAAAGAGCGCTCAAATGGAGCGAGAAAATAGGAAACTAGGAGAAAGTCCTAGCGAGAGTTTAAGCCCTGACTATGGGAGATATATCCAACTTGCAAGCATTAAGCCGTGGAGGTGACGATATGTTTGAAAGGATGATTGAAGAACTTCAAATAAAAATATTAGAAGCCTTAGAACGTTACCTAAAAAGTCATGAGAAAATACCTCCCCGAATCATTGGACCGATTTCCGCAAAACGAGTACAGGAAGAGTTAGATATAAAATATCTGACCTTACAAAAATGGGAAAGAATGGGCTTGAAACGTTATCAGCCTCCAGGAGACGATAGCAGAAAAGTTTATTATAAAGTGGACGACATCCGTAAGTTTATGGGGGTGGGAGAATGAGAGTGATAGAGTTAACCTTGTCTAGTGACAAATTAGCCTTATTTGGCTTTCTTAAGTCTACCCCTACCCAAGTTTGGAAAAATGGGGAACACTTCAAATTTGTCTACTTTGAACCGATTGGCGAAGCGCTAACGAATTTCCACTATAAAGGCTTGTATGTGACTGTTAAAGACGAAAAAGAGGAAGTAGAGGGTTGGAGGTTAGTTAGAGACTTGGAGATAGTTTTGGCCAGTCCTGACTTGCTGACGATCCTGAAAGAATTAGAGGTAAACAAATTGACCGAGCAACGGCAGGGGCTTGGAGTGGAGTTAAAAGGCTGGTTTTTTGACCTGATTTGTAATGGCATTTATACTAGGTATGAGACTTCACTTTTTGTCCGCTTGCTATTTGTGAATGGCTACAGTTTTAGTCAGCTGGTAGATTTGTTTTCAGCAATCGTCAAACGCAAAGACCTAGCCAGCTATTTCCTAGAAATAGCGACAAAATTCTATAAGGAGGGGGCTTTTGAATAACAATGACATTGTAAATAAAATCATTAAAGAGGATCAGCAACAAATACCCCCTACCGTGGTAGACTTGACTCAAGCAAGGGAGACAAGTGAGGAACATAATAGCCTAGATTTAACTCCTAAAACAAAAGGAAAAGGCTTTGTCATCACCTTGGACAATCTCAAGAAGATTTTGAGCGGAGATAGCAAGCTAAAAGGGGCTATACAGTACAACACTTTTACATATGAAATTGACGTTACCAAGTCCATTAAGTTAAATGGTAGAACCTTGAGCGGAACAATCGATGACCTGATTATCAGAGAGATTAGGGCTTATATTGCTACTAAGTACAAGATGGATTATAAAAAAGGAGATATCGCTGATATCTTGGAAGTTGTGGCTGGAGAACATAGCTACAACCCTTTAAAAGACTATCTGGAATCTTGCGAAAGCGAGTATAAAGAGTTAGTGAATCAGCGTGATCCCTTTGATATTTTAAGGCATTATCTCAATATCAAGGATGATGAATATAACCGTATTATCATGGACTTGTTTTTCCGTGGAGCGGTTGCCAAGGTGTTTGACCCTACTGTTAAGTTTGACTTTGTACTGGACTTGACTGGAAGGCAGGGAGTAGGGAAGACCCAATTTTTTGAGGGGCTATTCACTCACAAGTATTTTACAACCGTTGAGACCTTCACAGATAAAGATGACAAGGCTAGAATGGTAAGAAACTGGTGTGTCTTTGATGATGAGATGGTGGCTAGTAAATGAGGTTAGAAGCCGTTACAAGTTTGTAGATGAAACCATTGAGGATTTGGAGCGCTATTTAGGCACTCCTTACCCAAAAAGAATGTATCAGTTCCCGACCACAGACAGGACGCGATGCTATTATATCTATGATATGATGAACGAGGGATACTATAGAAATAACAGGGGCGGAACGGTTGAACTGGACACAGACACCTATGGCGAGCTGGTAGATAGGGATAAGATGACCATTAACCTATTTTTTCAAGAGGTGTATTTGACTGACAAAGTACCGCCAAAGGATAAGGCTAAGGTTAAAAAGTATATGCAAAACCGAGACAGCTGGGAACATAGACGATCAACAAGATTTGGTAAAAGTATTAAACCAGCTTACGTCAAAAAAATGTAGTCAGTGTAGTTTATTTTTAAAAAGTGACTACATTTTAAATAGGAAGAAAACCCTTGATACATAAGGGGTTAGAAAAAAGTGTTGTTTTTACTATTTTACTGACTACACAACTAAACCCTTGGTATTATTGACTTTTATATAAAAATGTAGTTATTTTCTATTTATTAAAGAGTATATGAAGATAAGATATAAAAGGCGTTTATTGTTTATTTTTTTGGGAGCAAGGTGACTACATGACTACGCATGGCGAAAAGCCTTGTGACTGTAAGGCGGATAGCGTAGTCACTAGATATCCCAAAATGACTACACTTTTTTATGAACTCTAAGAATTTTTTTAAGAGAGGTTTAGAAATGAAAGTAGTTGAACCTATTAGAGATACTGATGACATTGAAAGAATTAAGGACTTTTTGAGAAGGAAGAATGAACGAGATTACGTATTATTCCTATTTGGAATTTATACAGGTTTACGAGTTAGTGATATTATTCCAATTAAAGTCAAACAAATCATAGAAGATAAAATTGAAATAAGGGAGAAAAAGACAGGCAAAATAAGACGTTTTCCAATTAATCAACAGTTAAGAAATGCCTTAAATCAATACATTGAGAATAAACAACTTAAAGAATATGATTTTTTATTTCCGAGCAGAAAAAGAGAGAATGGCAAGGGGGTAAAAATTTGTCATATTTCAAGAACTCAAGTGTATAAAATTTTAAAAGAAGCTGGAAATAAATGTGGGATTGAAAATATAGGAACCCACTCAATGAGAAAGACATTTGGCTATCATCATTACAAAAAGAATGGTGATGTAGGTATTCTACAAAGAATATTTAACCATTCAACACCAGAGATTACACTTGGATATATTGGCTATACTCAAGACGAACTAGACCAGAGTATACTAACATTTGACTACTAAATAGACTTTCTATTTAACATAATGAGAAAATGTAAATTCAAAAATAAGAAATAGGCCTATCCCCTTGATATAAAAGAGATTATAGAAAGTGCTTGAAAGTCACAAAATAGAAGATATGTTAAATATATGGCGCCAAAAAAGAGAGGAAAAACAGATGAATCAAAGCAAAGATTACACTCCATTTCTACAGGATAACTTTATTATCTTTAACAAAAATGGTATAATAGAGATGAAGAAAATACCAGACTTTGGTAGCGTGGTATTTACTAGTCAAGATGGCAACATTGTCCAGATTGAAACAACAATTAAAGAAAGATAGCTGACTAGACAACTAGAGGCGTAACATTAAAGCTAAGTAGCTTTTTTGTTGCGTCTCTTTTTGTTTTGAGAAAGAGGAATTAATGAGGAATAAAGACCCAGTAGAGAGTTGAAACCAATAAGCACAATCACAAAGAATCAAAAGAAATGAGGAATAAAAGAACATGGAAACATTACAAACTATTGAAACTAAAATTGACAAACTGATTGAACAGAATAAGAAAGCTATTGAGACGACTGAGGAGGAACTGGTTAAAGCAAACCAAGCTGTTTCAGACGCTCAAGCCAAACTTGTACAGGCTCAAAAAGAAATCAACTCAGAAAAATATGTTGAAGCAAAAGGTGACCTATGGACGGCAGAACGTACAAAAGAATTTCATGAGGGACGTTTGAAAGAATTAACTAGAGATCCATTAGTTACCTATGAAGAATATCATGCGTTGATTGCAGATATCTTTAGATTAGCCGATGAAGAGCAGGATACTTTCTTCACTCCAGCAGTTGCCAAACTAATGGAAATTATAACACTTGGAGATAATGCTATTAAGGCAAGGGAACGTGTAAACGAGGTTCTTAAAAAACTTGAAAAGGATATCTCTAAAAATAATGAAGATTATAAAAAAGCTAAGAACGGCTGGATTTTAAGTGATTTCTTTTCAGGTTTATCTTATACACCAAGAAACGCCCTATACGGATATCAGTATAGTTTGAAAGAAATGGCTGAGAATTTCAAAAAGGGGCAAAGTTAAAAAAGCCCCCTCCCCCCTTCAGCTATCCCCCTACTAAAAAATAGAAAGATGAGGTATATAGAATGACCCTACCTACTGGTAAGTTTGATTTAAACGAATACGGGAAGTATTTAGCGGAAAAGTCTGCTGAGATTTATGAAGAGAAAACTAGACAAGCAGTTGACGCGATGGAGCGACATAGACAAGAATGTTTAGCAAGAGACGCCAAGTGGCAAGCTATCATAGATCGTTCTGGTGAACTATTAAAAGAAAAGAAGGAAAGAAAGCACCAGCAAGAGATTGAACGCTTGACGGAAGAAAAACGCAAAGAGGTTGATAGAGAAGTTAGTCAGCGCCTATCAATGCCTGATGAACACCAGAAAAAACTCAACAAAGCGATGAGCGAAATGCTGAAAGGTTTATCTTAAAGATTCTATAAAAGTAATTAGAAAATATTTTTTGTGAAAGAGGCTGGAGCAACCAGGGAGAAGATGGGGGGATATCCCCCTCCCCCTCGGAGCTTCAGGACTTCACGCCATCACTGTACATATTTTCTCGCGAGCGAGAAAGACAAAAAGGAGTAAATAGGATTGAATGAAACCACTTTAACTAGAAAATGCTCCAAGTGTCATGAGACTAAAGAATTATCTAGCGAAAACTTTTATAGGAAGCATTCGGACAAGAAAGGTTTCTCAAAAGTTTGTAAGCTATGTAATAAAAAGAAAGACGCAGAGCGTTACCAAAAGAAAAAAGACAAGATATTGACCCAAAAGAAACGATACTATAGACGGCAGAAAGAGCGTCAAAATGCAAAAGGCAGTTTACTCAAAGGAGGTGAAAAGTAATGGAAGATATATTTCCTAGTCTACTCCAGAAAATTAAGGCCGAATTTGAAAAAGCTAGGCTTGATAGTGAGATTCTGGAAGAGTTACTAGAAAAGTTAGAAGAGAATAAAGCTAATTATCTGGACGCCAATCAATATGCTATAGAAATTGGTGAAATACTCTCAAAGGTTTTAGGAACTTACTTAAGTAATGAAAGCCTACCAGATGGCAAGATGTACTATAATATCGCTAAACGATTGCTGGAAGATGTTTTAGGTCGAAACTATGACCTTGTAAGTGATTATACTGAAAAAGTTCAAGAAGATTTAAACCTTAGGGCTAACCTTCGCATTCCTGCTCAAGTTCCTGAGTTGAATCAAGATAGGATTGATGGCTTAGTCAATCGTTTAGCTAGTGAAGATGATTTTGGGGCTGTAAAATGGTTGGTGGGTGAAACGATCGTTAATTTTACCCAAAGTATTGTAGATGATACGATTCAAAAAAACGTGGTATTTCAGTATAAAGCAGGACTTAGCCCTAAAATCACTAGACGAACGGCTGGAAAGTGTTGTAAGTGGTGCCAAGAACTGGAAGGCAGTTATAAATATCCTTCAGTTCCCCATGATATTTATAGACGTCATAGTAATTGTAGGTGTACCGTTGAATATTATCCGCAAGATGGTAGACGGCAGAATGTACATACCAGAAAATGGAGTAATATCAATCAAGAAGATGTGGAGCGTCGAAAACAGATAGGTATAGAGTCTGCTGAAGAACGTAAAAGAAAACGAGATGAAAGAATTGCTAAGTTTGGGAATCCTAGAAGAAGATTAAGCTAGGCATAAGTTACAGGAGTAGAAAGGTTGTCGTTAAAAATGGAGCTGGATAAGTTTAAAACGATGATGAACGTCAGAAAGCGGATGACTTACTTTCTGAGATTCCAGAGGATGGCAGGAAGTGAAAACCAAGTTACAATAGATGAAGAGGCTTGGAAACTTGTCCTACCTGATCAGTGGAATTTGACTAGTAAGCATGAAAAGGCAATCAGAGAGAGTCTAGAAACATTTGTCCATGATATCAATAAGATAGAGAACAAGCGAGCCAGAAAATACTTTATTATCCATTATTGTTACATGAGGAAGAAAACGGTAAGTGAATGTTTAGAAATTGCTGGGACAAAATCCACTAATTATCATAGATACAAACAGATAGCTGTCTTAAACTTTGCTAGAATCCACCAGAACGGAGAACTAGAAGCATATAAGTAGCCATCAGCTGAATAACTGGAGTCTAGGACGCCCCGTTTTAGGGCTTCATCATATAGAACTCCATGAATCAACTAGAAACCCTTAGAAATGAATCTAGGGGATTTTAGATTTCTGAATATATAGGTTAGTGATATATGGTATAATGGTGATAGGTAATAAAAAAAGCACGTTTGACCGTGCTAGTTTCTTGCCTGCTGAACTCATCATATAGTTAGTGTAGTGGCTCCTTTGTGGGGCTTTTTTTGTGAACATTTTTAGGAACTTTTAAAGAATTTAAAGAAAATATAAGGAAATATGATTTTAAAGAAAATCAGGAATATCAAGGCCTTTACTTACTAATGAAATATAAAAATCAAGCGGTAGCGGAATAACTCAAAATGTGATAAGATAGGGGTATGAATCTGAAAGTGAAACAAAAAATACCATTAAAAATCAAGCGCATGGGAATTAATGGTGAGGGAATCGGCTTTTATCAAAAAACATTAGTCTTTGTGCCTGGTGCTCTCAAAGGAGAAGATATCTATTGTCAGATTACTTCTATTAAACGCAACTTTGTTGAAGCAAAGCTACTAAAGGTCAACAAGAAGTCTAAATTCCGAGTTGTGCCAGCTTGTACTATTTATAATGAATGCGGAGGTTGCCAAATCATGCACCTGCATTATGATAAACAACTGGAGTTCAAGACGGACTTACTTCATCAAGCGCTAAAAAAATTTGCCCCTGCAGGATATGAAAATTATGAAATCCGCCCGACGATTGGAATGCAGGAACCCAAGTACTATCGTGCCAAGTTACAATTTCAGACTCGAAAATTTAAAAATCAGGTCAAGGCGGGCTTATATGCACAAAACTCTCATTACTTAGTAGAGTTGAAAGACTGCCTGGTACAAGACAAGGAAACTCAAGTGATTGCTAATCGTCTAGCAGAATTACTTACTTATCACCAGATTCCAATCACAGATGAGAGAAAAGCTCTAGGTGTCAGAACTATAATGGTCCGACGAGCTAGAAAGACTGGACAGGTTCAGATTATTATTGTTACAAATCGTCAGCTTAATTTAACCCAACTAGTGAAAGACTTAGTTAAAGATTTCCCAGAAGTTGTGACAGTAGCTGTGAATACAAATACAGCTAAAACCAGTGAGATTTATGGTGAAAAGACAGAGATTATCTGGGGAGAAGAGAGTATTCAAGAAGGTGTACTAGATTATGAATTTTCACTATCTCCTCGAGCTTTCTATCAACTAAATCCTGAACAAACAGAAGTCCTCTATAGTGAGGCAGTAAAAGCGCTGGATGTTAATAAAGAAGACCATTTGATAGATGCTTACTGTGGAGTTGGAACGATTGGATTTGCCTTTGCAAAGAAAGTTAAAACACTCAGAGGCATGGATATTATTCCAGAAGCCATTGAAGATGCTAAGCGAAATGCTAAAAGAATGGGATTTGACAACACACATTATGAAGCTGGAACTGCAGAAGAGATTATTCTTCACTGGTACAAGGAAGGCTACCGAGCAAATGCTCTGATTGTAGATCCACCACGTACAGGCCTAGATGATAAGTTGTTAGATACAATTCTGACCTATGTACCAGAAAAAATGGTCTATATTTCTTGCAATGTTTCGACCTTGGCTCGTGATTTGGTAAGGTTAGTAGAAGTCTATGATATCCATTATATCCAGTCGGTCGATATGTTCCCGCACACCGCTCGAACTGAAGCAGTTGTAAAATTAATTAAAAAAGATAAAAAAAGTAGTTGACAAAGTTTAAAAAGTGGGTATAATAGTAAGAGTTGAAAATAACAACTCAGGTCCGTTGGTCAAGGGGTTA
>NZ_JVLX01000011.1:0-14186 GCF_001070815.1 Streptococcus pseudopneumoniae
CAAAGAGCAAACTAGGAAACTAGCCGCAGGCTGTACTTGAGTACGGCAAGGCGATGTTGACGTGGTTTGAATTTGATTTTCGAAGAGTATAAATCAATACCTTCCACCTTTTGACTTCCCTAGTTCTCGTCTCAAGCGAAACATGTTTTTGAAAAAGATATAGGTTAACCAGTCACTGCCTAGAGATAAGACTATCAGAAGCAACCAAACACCCCAATCACTAGCATCTGATACATAATCTAGAACAAAAGGGAAAAATAAGAATGAAAAAATTGTCATATCCATGCTAAACAGAGCTAAAAGGGAAATATAAATCCAGTAAAAATAGTATAAGATGGGGAAAATTTTACTGTTTCTGTCAGCATTGTCCATCCAATAGAAAAAATATAAACAAGGAAATAAGAGTATCAAATGAAACCAATTAAAGGACAGTTTCATCATCGACACCTCCTCTTTGAAATTGTTTTCTTTAGTTTCGTTCTATTAAATGTTATTACTAATATAAATCAATGCTTGCCGCCTTTAGACTTCCCTAGTTCTCGTCTCAAGCGAAGCATTTTTTTGAAACAGAAATAAGTTGACCTATTCAGACCAATAGCTAGCAGAATAAAAAGAAACCAAATGCCCCATAACTTGATATCTGTCAAATTTCTCATGACGATATTGAAAAACAGAACTGAAATAACTGTCCAAGCAAGGCTAAAAAGAGCATAGAGGGGGATGTAAAACCAGTAAAAATAGGAAAAAATTGGGAAAAATTTACTATCTCTACTGGCCTTTTCAATCCAGCTGAAAAAGTAAAACCAGGGAAATAGGATTATCAATTTAAACAAATGTTTCATCACCATCCCCCCTCTATTTGATAGCGTTTTCTTTACCTTCATTCTATCAAAAAAATCTGGAAATGTCATTCCAGATTCTACTTTTTTATTTACGTTTTCTTGCGATGAGATGGATTGGTGTTCCTTCAAAGACAAAGGCCTTGCGGATTTGATTTTCCAAGAAACGCAGGTAAGAAAAGTGCATGAGTTCTTCTTCATTGACAAAGATGACAAAGGTTGGTGGCTTGGTTGCCACTTGAGTTGCATAGAAAATTTTGAGACGTTTTCCTTTATCTGTCGGTGTTGGGTTGATGGCAATAGCATCCATAATCACATCGTTCAAGACAGCTGATGGGATACGCGTGTTTTGACTTTCGCTGATTTGCTTGATCATCTCAGGAAGTTTGTGGAGACGTTGCTTGGTCAAAGCGGATACAAAGATAATCGGTGCGTAAGGTAGATATTGGAACTGCTCACGGATATCTTCTTCCCAGTTTTTCATAGTGTGGTTGTCTTTTTCAAGTGTATCCCACTTATTGACCACGATAATCATTCCTTTACCAGCTTCATGGGCAAATCCTGCGATACGCTTATCGTATTCACGAATGCCTTCTTCCGCATTGATGACCATTAAGACCACATCTGAACGGTCAATAGCACGCATGGCACGCATGACAGAATATTTCTCGGTATTTTCATAAACCTTACCAGACTTACGCATACCAGCTGTATCAATCATGGTAAACTCTTGGCCATCTGTATCTGTAAAGTGGGTATCAATGGCGTCACGAGTTGTTCCAGCAACAGGACTGGCAATGACACGGTCTTCTCCCAAGATAGCGTTAATCAAGCTTGATTTTCCGACGTTAGGACGACCAATCAAGCTAAACTTAATGACATCTGGATTTTCTTCTTCATATTCATTTGGAAGATTTTCTACGATGGCGTCTAGCACATCCCCTGTACCGATACCATGGACAGATGAGATAGGCAGTGGTTCGCCCAAACCGAGGGCATAAAAATCATAGATATCATTTCGCATCTCAGGGTTGTCCACCTTGTTAACCGCGAGGATAACTGGTTTGTGGGTCTTATAAAGCTTACGAGCTACGTATTCGTCTGCATCGGTAATTCCTTCCTTACCGGACACGACAAAGACGATAACATCTGCTTCTTCCATGGCAATTTCTGCCTGGTGCTTGATTTGTTCCATGAAAGGAGCATCGACATCATCGATTCCTCCTGTATCAATCATGCTAAAGGAACGATTAAGCCACTCACCCGTTGCATAGATACGGTCACGTGTCACTCCTTCGACATCTTCTACAATGGAGATTCGCTCACCAGCGATCCGATTAAATAGGGTTGATTTCCCAACATTGGGACGTCCTACAATGGCAATAGTTGGTAGGGCCATAATTTCTCACTTTCTACAATAACTTCTTCTGTTCAAGATTTTTTCTTGTTGAGCTTGGTTCAGCTTGACCAAACTGTTCTGCTAAGCGCTGACTCCAGCTTGTGGTCGCACGCGCCCCAGCATAGTCAGCCTGTACACGGTCATAAGCCTCAATCACATCAACTGTTTGTTCCTGATATTCTTCCTCAAAAACCACTTGATTCAAAGGCAAGCGAGGTTTGACTTCGTGTTCTTCATTTGGTAAACCTAGTGCCATCCCAAAGACAGGATAGGTGTAGACAGGCAGGTTAAAGAGCTCTGCTACTTCTTCTGACTTGTAACGCACCAAGCCAATGATGACACCTCCATAGCCCAAACTTTCAGCTGCCAGCAGGGCATTTTGACCAGCAAGAGCTGCATCGACCGAACTAATCAAGAGGCCTTCCACACCTTGGGGTTGGAATGAATCCGTATGGAGTCGTGCTCCTTTTTCTGCACGGTTCAAATCTCCGACAAAGAGAAGGAAAACAGCAGACTGGCGAATGGCTTCTTGAGGCACCAATTCATACAAGGCATCTTTCTTCTCTTGACTTCGTACCACGATCACAGAGTAGGATTGAAAATTCTTCCAAGACGAGGCCATTTGGGCTGCTGTCAGGATTTCAGTCAAATCTTCCTGAGGAAGGGTTTGCTCCTTAAATCTGCGTACTGAAGTATGAGACTTCATTAATTTGATTGTTTCTGTCATCGACGGTTTACTCCTTCTAAACGAGTCTCCTCAGCCAAATAACGGATGCGTTCCATGACGCGTCTGGCTTCCCAGGTTTCGTCATTTCCATGCTTCCCTTTAGCGAAATGCTGCTCCAATTCTTCAAAGTTGAAGTTGGATGTGAAAAAGGTCGGTAAATTTTCCTGCATCCGATATTGAAGAATGACTTGCAGGATTTCATCACGTACCCAAGCTGTTGATTGCTCGGCACCAATGTCATCTAAAATCAGGACTTCAGAAAGCTTAATCTCATCCACCAAGGTCTTAACATTACCATCACCGATTGCATTTTTGACATCAATGACAAAGCTAGGATAGTGGAGGAGAGTGGATGAAACACCACGTTTTTCTGATAAATCATGGGCTAGGGCAGCCTCCATGAAACTTTTTCCCACACCAAAGTCTCCATACAAGTAAAGACCTTTTCGAATAGCTGGATATTGCTCCACGAAGGCTAATAGCTTTTCAAAAACTGGCAAGCGCCCCAAATCATCCAAGTCAACTTGAGCTAAACTAGCTTGCTTGAGACTGGCTGGCAGATTGATTAACTTGAGACGGTTCTTAATAGCCGCTTCTTTTTCCGCCGCGATTAGTTCAGGAGTTTCTTCATATGAAACATCTGCATAGCCATGATTCATAACCAAAATCGGCTTGTATCCTTTGGCAATATAATCCGTATCCCCACGTAGAAACTTGTCTCTCTCGGTGATGTACTGATTAAACTTGGAGATACTGCGATTCAATTCCTCTGGAGTCAAGGATTCTTGCTGGATAAAGGCCGCAACATCAGGGTCCTTCATGATTTTCTGGACCAAATCTTGATAATGAAAACGGCTGGGTTGACGCTTGAGTACGTCTCCGACACTTTCCATCTAATCTCCTCCTTTTTCTAATCGAGCTAATAGTTCTTGTTTCTTACGTTCTAGTTCCAGACGAGTTTCCTCGCTGGTTTCATTCTTATAATCTGGATTGCTCCACTTGGGTACATTGGACTTGGTAGGACTAGGGGTACTAGCCTTTTGAGCCTGGCTCTTCTGCCCTCTCTCACGGATGCGCAAGACTGCCTCTTCTGCCGAATGAATCTTTTGATAGGCGTAATCATTGGCTACTTTCATGGCATATTTCTCATTGATATTTGCCGAATCCACCTTATTAAAGGTCAACAAGAGAATGATATTGATGACTTCGTCCAGCAAGCCCAAGCCAGCCATCTGTTGCAAGAGTTCTCTTTCTGTTTGGGTAATGGTTCCCTTGCGTGTTTGCTTGATTTCTGCCAAGAACTGCAGGGCAGTTTTACTTTTGGCTTCTTTGATAATGGTCACTTCCTTAGGACTAAAGTCAGAGGAAACAGGTTTTTGAGCGATTTTTTCCCGCATGCGTTTGGTTGAAATAACCTGGGAAACAGCTGTTGACTTAGCCAGTTGATAGGTCTCAAACCAAGTCCATTTCTTCTCCTCGGCAATGGCAAAGAGGTTTAAGACATCGGACTGCTCATCCGCAAAACGAAGCCCATCTCGAGCCATAAGCTGACGAAAATGGTCCAAGTCAAAATCGTTGGCCACTTTCTTCTTGAGACCAAGGTCTTCTTGACTTCCCAGTTCTGCCAAGTCTGGAAAGACTTGATTGAGTGAGACAGGTATTTCTTCTCCCTCAGCACTCTCAACTTTCAAATCCTCCACAGCTGCATCGCCAATTTTTTTCTCCAAAAGTCTGCGATAAACAGGATGTTCCAAGAAGTCTTGACTTGAAAGAGGAGCATGGATAACTATCTGATAGGTATCACCCTTTTGATAGAGGGTCAAGAGATTAAAAGCAGATAGGATTTTCAGGGCTTTTATCAGTCTATCCATCCCAAAATTGAGATGATTGAGAATGCTTGAAAAAAGGTATTCCTTTCTGCCATTATCCCAAAAACTGATGGTATAAAGATAAAGGCTCAGTGCCTCCTGACCGATAATCGGGAGGTAGCACTGTACCAGAGATGAGGTATCTTGCGACACCCGATTATTCTTTAGATAAGAAAAACGGTCAATTGGCTTCATTTATCTTTCCTTTTTCTTTTTAGAGGACTGGGTGATTTGTTGGAGCAGGCTCTCTAACTCACTCACATCCTTAAAACTACGATAGACACTGGCAAAACGCACATAGGTAATCTCATCTAACTCAGCCAACTCCTCCATGACGAGTGAACCAATGTCCTCACTTTGAATTTCATTTTCATTTCGACCACGGAGTTTCTGTTCGATACGATTGACTACCATGTTGATTTCATCACTTGACACAGGACGTTTCTGGGCTGAGCGGATAATCCCATTAAAGATTTTATCTCTGGAGAACTGTTCCCGTGTGCCATCTTTTTTAACAACCACTAAGGTTCTTTCTTCTACCCGTTCGTAGGTTGTAAAACGGTGCTGGCATTCGTCGCACTCACGTCTTCTACGAATGGTGTTCCCTTCTTCTGCTTGGCGACTATCGATAACACTTGACTTGGTAGCCCCACATTTTGGACAACGCATCCTTTCCCTCCTTATCGTTTTCTTTTCATTATACCATTTTTTAAGCGATTCCCAAAACAATTCTTCTTTTTGCTTGACAAGTTTTTTGTTTCGTTGTATTATTTAATTAAGACAAAAGGATAAAAGAAAGGAGACCAAGATGTCCTGGACATTTGACAACAAAAAACCCATCTATTTACAGATTATGGAGAAAATCAAGCTTCAGATTGTTTCCCATACACTGGAACCCAATCAACAACTTCCAACCGTGCGAGAGCTGGCTAGCGAGGCTGGTGTCAATCCAAACACCATCCAAAGAGCCTTATCAGACCTTGAACGAGAAGGATTTGTCTACAGTAAGCGAACAACTGGACGATTTGTGACTGAGGATAAGGAGCTAATCGCCCAATCGCGCAAACAATTATCGGAAGAAGAATTGGAACACTTCGTTTCCTCCATGACCCATTTTGGCTATGAAAAAGAAGAACTACCAGGCGTAGTCGGCGATTATATTAAAGGAGTTTAAGCCTATGTCATTACTAGCATTTGAAAATGTATCCAAATCTTATGGAGCAACCCCAGCCCTTGAAAATGTTTCTCTTGACATCCCAGCTGGAAAAATTGTCGGTCTCCTCGGCCCAAACGGCTCAGGAAAAACAACCTTGATTAAACTCATCAATGGCCTCTTACAACCAGATCAAGGACGTGTCCTTATCAACGATATGGACCCAAGCCCAGCAACCAAGGCTATCGTAGCTTATTTGCCAGATACGACCTATCTCAATGAGCAAATGAAGGTCAAAGAAGCCCTAACCTACTTCAAGACCTTCTATAAAGATTTCAATCTTGAACGTGCCCATCATCTTCTTGCTGACCTCGGTATTGATGAAAATAGTCGTCTCAAGAAACTATCAAAAGGAAACAAGGAAAAGGTCCAACTGATTTTGGTTATGAGCCGTGATGCTCGTCTCTATGTTTTGGATGAACCCATTGGTGGGGTGGATCCAGCAGCCCGTGAGTATATCCTCAATACCATTATCAACAACTACTCCCCAACTTCTACCGTTTTGATTTCTACCCACTTAATTTCTGATATCGAGCCAATCTTAGATGAAATTGTCTTCCTCAAAGATGGAAAAGTCGTCCGTCAAGGAAATGTAGATGATATTCGCTATGAGTCTGGTGAATCCATTGACCAACTCTTCCGTCAGGAATTTAAGGCCTAAGCAAAGGAGATTATTATGTTTTGGAATTTAGTTCGCTACGAATTTAAAAATGTTAACAAGTGGTATTTAGCCCTTTACGCTGCCGTGCTAGTTCTTTCCGTTCCCATAGGAATGCAAGGACACTATTATAATTATGTATCTTTCAAAGATAGCCAACCTGTCTTACTTTTCTTTCTGGCTCTCGTCTTTGGTGGATTGATGATTACACTTGGGATTTCAACCATTTTCTTGATTATTAAACGATTCAAAGGTAGTGTCTATGACCGACAAGGCTATCTGACCTTGACCTTGCCAGTTTCTGAACACCATATCATCACAGCCAAATTAGTTGGAGCCTTCATTTGGTCTATCCTTAGCTCCACTGTACTAGCTCTAAGCGCTTTTATTATTGTTACCATAACGGTTCCAGAATGGATATCAAATTCTGAGTTGATTCCACTTGTAGGAACATTCCTTCCTCAACTCTCTCTTATGGGGGTATCCTTCCTACTAAATACCATCTCAGGAATCCTCTGCATCTACTTGGCTATTTCCATCGGACAACTGTTCAATGAATACCGTACCGCACTAGCCATTGTAGCTTATATCGGTATCCAAATCGTCATTGGATTTGTAGAAGTCTTCTTCAATACCAGTACGAACTTCTATGTCAATTCACTTGCAGGATTCAATGATAATTTCTATATGGGAGCAAGCGTAGGCATTGTTGAAGAACTCATTTTCATAGCTATCTTTTATCTCGGAACCTACTATATTTTGAGAAATAAGGTTAATTTGCAATAATCTTAGAGTCTAGCGACAATAACTCGCTAGGCTTTTTTCGACCTCAAGATTTACATTTTTATATGAAGTATTTAATAAAAAGGAGTATAATGACTTTAAAACTGATTACATGTATATCTATAAGGAGGTCAACTCTTTATGCTGAAAAGATTTGTTACTAAGAAGCACCTCGTACTTTACTTCTTTTCTATTGCCATTACTTGGCTGGAAGCGATTATCACACCAGCCCTTGTTCAAAATATTGTTGCTAGTTTTACCAATCAAGAACTAGGCCTTCTTTGGAAAGTATTAATTCTAGGAATACTTGGTAATCTCACTCTCTTACTAGGTTTGGCTGGGAAACGCTATTACTACGCTCGTTTGATTACTGACTTCAAATATGGAATCAAGAGTGCTATTTTCAAGCGATTTTTAAACAGTTATGAGATTGATGAAAAGGATATTTTGTCTGACCTAGAAAACGACGTCAAGCAACTAGAAGAAAACTATATTGAGCCAACGGTCATCATCATTTCTTCTCTTGGCTTCACAACTGTGTCCATTCTCTATGCCCTATGGACCAATTTTTACTTGGGCTTGATTTTCATCCTCTTCTACTCCTTTCCTGTCCTCTGCAGTGCTATCGGATCAAAGCGTTTGGATTCACTTTCTGAAAAGCGGTCCACTGTTAACCAGAGCTACTTAGCAAGCTTGACAAATTTTATTGGTGGTAACCAACAAATTCGCCATTATCAGGGGCAAGATTTCTTTTTTACTCGCTACCAAAAGCAATTACAAACCAGTCTAGATACCGAAATTAACTATGAAAAGCAACGAACTTTAAACAGTCTCTTGATCAATAGCATCGATGCCTTTTGTTCTGTCACACCAATCGTCATCGGTGGCTTTATGACCTACTATAATTATTTAGATGCGGCGAGTTTTGTGGCCATCTATCTAGTTTCCTATAATATCGGCTATCAATTCCAAGAGTTGGCTTACTTTACCAACACCCGAAAAGCGACTCGAACTCTTCTCAACAAATACCAAAAACTTTTGGGCCAGTCTGATGCCATCTTGCCTAGAATCATAGAAAACATTTTCCCTATCCAACTTGACAGCATCTCCCTAGAAAAAGATGGGAATATCCTCTTATCTCCGATTTCCATACACATCAAGCAAGGAGAAAAAATTGCCATTATCGGGGAAAGTGGCTCTGGTAAGACAACCTTGCTCAATATCATTCATGGAGAAGAGACACCAACAAGTGGTCAGATTAGCTTTGCTGGTCAAAACCTGTCACGTCAAGAAATCACAAGCTTTAGTTCCTATATCCTCCAAGATAGCCATTACTTTGACACGCTATCTCTGGACGACAATATCCTTCTAGGACTAGATAAAAATCCAGAGACTTTAAATCATATCCTCAAAAAAACAGGATTAGAACATTTGAAAAATCGAACGCTCAGCAATGATAGTCTGTCTGGTGGCGAGAAACAACGCCTCGAAATCGCTCGAGCCCTCTACCATGATAGCCAACTCATCTTAGCAGATGAGATTAAGGCCAATCTTGACTCGGAAAATAGCAGAAAAATTAGCGACTTGCTCTTCTCCCTACCTCAAACAGTCATTGAAGTCATTCACCACTACACGGAAGAAGACTTAAAACACTATGACCAAGTCATTCACTTACGAAAAGGAAAGTAATATTCTATAAAATACGATTTTAAAAAGCAAGGAACCAAAATTCCTTGCTTTTTAACTCAATATCAAGCTGGCTACAATAGGGCTGACAAAGACATAGAGAATACCGGTAACACCGATAGCCAAACCACCCATAGCTCCTGCTACAGAACCGTATCGAAAGGCTGTTCCCGTTCCGACAGCATGACCTGTTCCTCCAAGGGAAAGACCAACAGCTACTGGGTCATCAATTTTCAACCACTTCAAGAGGGTTGGGCCGATGACACTGGTTAAAATCCCAGTCGCCACTACAACCACCAAGGTCACGGTCGTCAGACCTTGCAATTTTTCTGTAATTCCCACTGCCATGGCGGTTGTCACTGACTTCGGAAAGAGAGAAATGGCTAGGAAAAAGTCCATTCCAAAAATCTTAGCTACAAGGGCTGTGAAAGAGGTATTGACAACTACTGCTAACAGACTACCAAAGAGAATACTCCGTGCATGGTGCTTCATCAAGTGAAAACTCTTATAAAGCGGAATCCCCAGAGCCACGGTCGATGGAACAATCAAGTTGTTCAGATAAACACCACCTTGGTAGTAATCCTGGTAAGAAATACCCGTCGCCTTTAGAAAGATAATAATGAAAACAGCTGACAAAAGCAAGGGCGTTGTCAAAGGATGGGGAAAACGTCTGTAAATCAACATTCCCACTAGATAAGCTAGGATAGACAAGGCAAGCCCAAATAGGGGATTGGAAACAAATTCACTCATTTGGCATCTCCTTTCTCATAATCTCCCTCAAACCGTCTCTTGATGAACTGAACTACCAAGGCTATGAGGATAATATTGATAACTGCTGCAAAAAAGACAATCAAGACGATGGGCAAAAGATAAGGAGCAATCACATCAAACTTTTCCATGATTCCCACTGCTGGTGGCAAAAAGAGAATGGTCATATTAGCCAGCAAGAAATTCCCCACCATATTGACATGCCTAGTTCTCAGCCACTTGAATTGTAGGGCTAGAAAGAGAATAATCAAACCGATAATACTGCCTGGAATAGGCAAATGAAAGAAACTGGAGATTCCCTCACCGATTAGAGAAATCACAAAGAGAATCATTAATTGAACATATAATTTCATCCTAAACTCCACGAAATAGACTTCTTGCATACCAGTTTACTCTTTTTTCAGAAAATTTCAAGGAAATGCACAAGAGTTGATGAAAGTTTGAGAAGAAAGGGGATACAAACAATTCTTGACTTGGGAAAACAGGCATGATTTAGGATAAAAGATGCCAGCGTCCTTCTTGCCAGCTTTCTTGAAAAGTAGTATAATCATTGCATGCGCAATCATCTTGTGATGCAGAGACTGTCCGAGAATGGACATTCTTCTATGCTATAACTCTAAAAAGAAAGGAGATACTATGACCTATTTGGAAAAATGGTTTGACTTCAATCGGCGTCAGAAAGAAATTGAAAGCCTCTTGGAAGAGACTATTGCCCAGCAGAGCGAGCAAAGTCTGACCTTGAAAGAGTTCTACCTGCTCTACTATCTGGACTTGGCCCAAGAAAAATCTCTACGCCAGATTGACCTGCCAGATAAGCTTCATCTGAGCCCGAGCGCTGTTTCTCGGATGGTGGCTCGCTTGGAAGCCAAAAATTGCGGTCTACTTAGTCGCAGGTGTTGTGATCAAGATCGACGCTCTAGTTTTATCTGCCTGACAGGTGATGGGCAAAAGACACTGGCCTCTCTACAAAAGGCTGTCGAAGAAAGCTTGGAAACTGGTTTGGATTTCTTGGTTTAAGATGATTTTAGAAAAAAAGTTGCGTGCGCAATCATTTTTCTTGACATTCTCTTTTACAAGGAGTAAAATAAAGTCATCATTAAACAAAGGAGTTTTAAAAATGATTGAAATTACCTATCTAGATGCCAGCAAGAACGAAAGAACTGTGACTTTCGAATCTTATGCAGATTTTGATCGTTCACAACAAGCTTGCCTTATCGGCGTCGCAGACTACTACCCTGTCCAAAAATTAACTTACAACGGTCATGATTTGGACTATCATGGAACTTATGGAGATATCTTCTTCTATCTCAAGAAACAAGATTTAAGCCAATATAACTAAAAAAAGGAGAAATACAATGGCAAAAGCAATTACAGATGCAACATTCGAACAAGAAACAAAAGACGGTTTGGTCTTGGTAGACTTTTGGGCAACTTGGTGTGGTCCATGTCGTATGCAAGGTCCAATCTTGGACAAATTGTCTGAAGAACTTTCAGAAGATGTCTTGAAAATCGTTAAAATGGACGTTGATGAAAATCCAAACACAGCTCGTGCTTTTGGAATCATGTCTATCCCAACCCTTCTCTTCAAAAAAGACGGCCAAGTTGTCAAACAAGTTGCTGGTGTTCACACAGCAGAACAAATCAAGGCCATCGTTGCTGAATTGAGCTAATCACATTAGAGACCAATTACTTTCTTTGGTCTCTTTTTTCTTGCCCTTTGCCATTTTTCAAAAAATATGCTAAACTGTAGGTAGAATATTACGATGTTTGGGACATGCCATCGCTAAAAAAAACCTCTACTTGGTATTTTTTAGCTCCCTCAAGGGAGCTTTTTGCGTGCTCTGAACATTTCCCATTTTGGAAGGAGTACTATGAAACATCAATCAGCCTTGGTCGTCTTTAGCGGCGGTCAAGATTCTACAACCTGCCTCTTTTGGGCTAAAGAACACTATGAAACGGTCGAAGCCGTTACCTTTGCCTACGGTCAACGCCATCATCTCGAAATTCAAGTTGCTAGAGAAATCGCTAAGGAACAGGGGATTCGTCATCATATCCTAGATATGTCTCTGCTGGGGCAAATCACTGAAAATGCCCTGACCTCTGATTTGGAAATTGAGCAAAAAGAGGGAGAGGTTCCCAATACCTTTGTTGACGGTCGCAACCACCTCTTTCTATCCTTTGCGGCTGTTCTTGCTAAGCAACGGGGCATTAAAGATATCGTGACAGGTGTCTGCGAGACAGACTTCTCAGGCTACCCCGATTGTCGAGATGTCTTTGTCAAATCCCTTAATGTTACCCTCAACCTTGCCATGGATTACGACTTTGTTATCCAAACACCTCTCATGTGGCTAGACAAGGCTGAAACATGGGAATTAGCCGACCAACTCGGTGCCTTTGACTATGTTCGTAAAAAAACTGTAACCTGCTACAACGGAATTATCGGAAGTGGCTGTGGAAATTGTCCAGCCTGCCATCTACGTCAACATGGGTTAGATGTTTATCTCTCACAGAAAGGAGAGGCCTAATGTTTTTTGCACCCAAAGAAATCAAACAGGAAACCGGGGAGTCTCTTGTCTACAATCCTCACAGAACCTTGGTATCAAAAGAATTTACCTTTGACGCTGCCCACCACCTCTTTCACTATGAGGGAAAATGCAAATCCCTGCATGGTCACACCTATCATTTGCAGATTGCTGTCAGTGGATTTTTAGATGAACGTGGCATGACCTACGATTTCGGAGATATCAAAGCTATCTACAAGAACTACTTAGAGCCCCACTTAGATCATCGCTATCTCAATGAAACCCTGCCCTATATGAATACAACCGCTGAAAATATGGTTTACTGGATTTTCCAAACCATGAATCAAGAGTTACCAGATGAACGAGGTCTTCGTTTAGAATACGTTCGCCTCTATGAAACTCCTACTGCCTTTGCAGAGTTTAGACGGGAGTGGTTAGATGACTAGGGAACGTGTCCTCAAACTACCAGTTTTGGAAATTTTTGGTCCTACCTTTCAAGGTGAAGGCCGTGCTATTGGGCAGAAAACCATGTTTGTCCGCACTGCTGGTTGCGACTACCACTGCGACTGGTGCGACTCTGCCTTTACTTGGGATGGTTCTGAAAAGCCAACTCGTATGACAGCTGACGAAGTCATTGCTGCCTTGGATAAATTAGGGAGCTACGACTACGTCACCCTATCTGGGGGAAATCCTGCTATCCTAGCAGCCAACATGGCTGAGCTAGTAACCAAGCTCAAGGAACGTGGTGTCACTCTGGCTGTTGAGACCCAAGGCTCCCGCTGGCAAAATTGGTTAAAAGACATCGACCAGGTCACTCTAAGTCCCAAACCTCCTTCATCCAAGATGGAAGTCAACTTTGAGACCCTGGACTTTATCGTTTCCCAACTTGATCCAGACAAGGTCACCTTTAAAATCCCTGTCTTTGATGATGCGGATTTGGCCTTTGCTAAAGTCATTCAAGAGCGCTACCAACCAGATGTTCTCTTCTTATCAGCTGGAAATCCTGAGCCAAAAGCTACAGGTAATATTGTCCAAGACCAACTGGACCGCCTCAAAGAACTCTGGGAACGTGTCGCTACTGACGATAGCTGGGGCAATGTCCGCGTCCTTCCTCAACTACATACCCTCCTCTACGACAACCAACGCGGTGTTTAAGATTAGAAAGAAAAAATCATGTCACAACAAGAAGAATTGAAAAACCTAAGCCTACTAGGCAACAAAGAAACCAACTACATTTTCGAATATCAACCAGAGGTCCTCGAATCCTTTGACAATCGTCATGTGGAAAATGACTATTTCATCAAATTCAACTGCCCTGAATTCACCTCACTTTGTCCGATCACTGCTCAGCCAGACTTTGCGACCATTTATATTTCCTACATCCCTGACAAGCTCTGTGTCGAGTCAAAATCCCTCAAACTCTACCTCTTTAGCTACCGAAACCACGGAGATTTCCACGAAAACTGTATCAACACCATCGGGAAAGACTTGGTCAACTTGCTAGACCCTCGCTATTTAGAAGTCTGGGGAAAATTCACTCCGCGCGGTGGCATCTCAATTGACCCCTACTACAACTACGGTAAGCCTGGAACTAAGTATGATGGCTTGGCAGAACAACGCCTCTTCCAACACGACCTTTATCCAGAGAAAATTGACAACCGTTAAACTCATACTCAATGAAAATCAAAGAGCAAACTAGGAAGCTAGCCGCAGGTTGCTCAAA
>NZ_JVLX01000012.1:0-58061 GCF_001070815.1 Streptococcus pseudopneumoniae
AACTAGCCGCAGGCTGTACTTGAGTACGGCAAGGCGACGTTGACGCGGTTTGAAGAGATTTTCGAAGAGTATTAAATCTTAAAAACCTAAAAAATACAGTACCCACATTCGGTACTGTATTTCTTTTATCCTCATTTTTAAGTTAGATTATTAAAATCCCAGATTTGGTCCATCCAGCCTTCATAGAAGTCTGGTTCGTGGCAGACCATAAGGATAGATCCCTTATATTCTTTGAGAGCACGTTTGAGTTCATCCTTGGCATCCACATCCAAATGGTTGGTCGGCTCGTCCAGTACTAAAACATTGTTTTCACGATTCATCAAGAGACAGAAACGAACCTTGGCTTGTTCCCCACCTGACAAAACCTGAATTTGGCTTTCAATATGCTTGGTTGTCAAACCACAACGGGCAAGGGCTGCACGAACTTCTGCTTGGTTGAGAGCTGGAAAGGCATTCCAGACAGCCTCTAGTGGTGTTTGACGATTGCCACCTTCTACTTCCTGCTCAAAGTAACCAAGTTCTAAATAATCTCCACGCTCCACTTCCCCAGCAATAGGTGGGATAATTCCTAAGAGAGACTTCAAGAGAGTTGTTTTCCCGATACCATTTGCCCCGATAATAGCAACCTTTTGATTGCGCTCAAAGGTTAGGTTTAAGGGCTTGGTCAGAGGACGGTCGTAACCAATTTGCAAATCCTTGGCTTGAAAGATAAAGCGCCCTGGTGTACGAGCCGGTTTGAAATCAAATGATGGTTTTGGTTTCTCACTTTGCAGTTCGATAATATCCATCTTATCCAATTTCTTCTGACGGGACATGGCCATGTTTCGTGTTGCAACACGCGCTTTGTTTCGGGCAACAAAGTCCTTAAGGTCGGCAATCTCTTTCTGCTGACGTTCGTAGGCTGCCTCTAGCTGAGATTTCTTCATAGCATAGACTTCTTGGAACTGGTAGTAGTCACCAGAGTAACGCGTCAGCTGTTGATTTTCCACATGATAGACAATATTAATCACATCGTTCAGGAATGGGATATCATGTGAAATAAGGACAAATGCATTCTCATAGTTCTGGAGATAGCGCTTGAGCCAGTCAATATGCTCAGCATCCAAGTAGTTGGTCGGCTCGTCCAAAAGCAATATATCTGGCTTTTCAAGGAGAAGCTTAGCCAAAAGCACCTTGGTTCTTTGCCCACCTGACAAAGAAGTTACATCCGTATCCATTCCAAAGTCCATGACACCAAGGGCACGCGCCACTTCGTCAATCTTAGCATCCAAGGTATAGAAATCACGACTCTCCAAACGGTCTTGAAGTTCTCCAACTTCTTCCATAAGTGCATCAACATCCGCTCCGTCTTCAGCCATTTCCATATAAAGGTCATTGATTCGGACTTCTGCTTTAAACAGCTCATCAAAAGCTGTACGGAGCACATCACGCACCGACTGCCCTTCAGCAAGGACAGAGTGCTGGTCCAAATAACCAGCAGTCACATATTTAGACCATTCGACTTTCCCTTCATCTGGCAACATCTTACCAGTTACAATGCTCATAAAGGTTGATTTTCCTTCACCATTAGCACCGACCAGACCGATATGTTCTCCCTTGAGGAGACGGAAGGATACATCTTCAAAAATTGCACGGTCACCAAAACCGTGACTCAGATTTTTAACTTCTAAAATACTCATTTTAATTCCTTATCTTGTTTTTATGTAGTTGTTTATAGAGGAGCCAAGCCAGATAGCCACCCAAGGTATTGGTCCACAAATCATCAATCTCAAAGACGCGATTGAAATCAAAGAAAAGGTCCAAGACTAACTGCGTACACTCGATTCCAAGACTCACTAGAAAACTGAAAAGAAGAACTCTTTTTGTTTTCCTTAAGTTTGGAAAGAGATAAAGGAGTTGGAAGACCAGAGGAAAAAGCAAGAAGACATTGAGGATATTTTGTAAAAAAATCCAATATAATTGTCCCATATCACTCACTTCACCCAGTTTCCAGAAAGAATTGAAAGGAGTCAAAAGAAAAACCAGGCGTCCAAGATGCTGAATACCTGGAGTTTCCACTCCCACGGGAGAATGTTCTTGAGGAGTAAAACAAAAGTAGACGATACAAATGCTATAGAAAATAACTCCCCAGACTAAAATATGATTATGAGTTTTCTTCATCATTACGGATTGACTGCTGCGACTGCTTTCTGGCGGTCACGTTTCATTGTATTAGAACGCAATTGTCCACAAGCTGCATCAATATCAGTACCATGCTCTTGACGAACAACACAGTTAACCCCTTTTTTCTTAAGAGTATCATAGAAGGCCATGACGCGCTCTTTGGGACTACGGCTATATTGGTCATGCTCACTAACTGGGTTATAAGGAATCAAGTTTACATAAGACAATTTCTTGATGTTCTTGAGCAATTCAGCCAATTCCAAGGCTTGTTCTACACCATCGTTAACTTCATTAAGCATGATATACTCAAAAGTCACACGACGATTAGTTGTCTCAATGTAGTACTCAATAGCAGCAAAGAGTTTTTCAATCGGAAAGGCACGGTTAATCTTCATGATGCTTGAGCGCAGTTCATTATTAGGTGCATGAAGGGAAACAGCAAGATTGACCTGAACTCCTTCATTAGCAAAATCACGAATTTTATGGGCCAAACCTGAAGTTGAAACCGTAATGTGACGAGCACCGATGGCCATTCCCTTGTCATCATTGATAGTACGAACGAAATTCAAGACATTGTTGTAGTTATCAAAGGGCTCACCGATTCCCATGACAACGATATGGCTGACGCGTTCGTCCTGACCACGCTCATCGAAGTATTTCTGAACCAGCATGATCTGCGCTACGATTTCCCCATTATTGAGGTCGCGTTGTTTCTTAATCAAACCAGAGGCACAGAAGGTACAACCGATATTACAGCCGACCTGAGTCGTCACACAGACTGACAAACCATAGTGTTGACGCATGAGTACAGTCTCGATCAACATACCATCAGGCAACTCAAAGAGATATTTGACAGTCCCATCAGCAGACTCTTGAACAATACGTTGTTTCAAGGGATTGACCACAAACTGGTCATTAAGCTTCGCAATCAAATCCTTAGAAAGGTTGGTCATTTCTTCAAATGACTGGACACGTTTACGGTAAAGCCATTCCCAGATTTGGTCTGCACGGAATTTCTTTTCTCCCTGCTCCAAAACCCATTCCTGCATGGTTTGACGTGTTAAACTATAAATTGACGGTTTCATTTCTTCTCCTTATTCTCTACTCACTTCTGACGAATGACAAAATGACGTTGCCCCTTGTCCTCTTTCTGAGAATGCTGGTCTTTCTGACGACGTCTATTTTTCTTATCTGCATTCGGTTTTCGTTTGGTTTGAGTCGGCTTCTTTCCTTTTCTAGAAGGCAGTTCTTCTTCCTTCTTACGCATTTTCTTGTCAAATGATGCTCGCTTAGGGGCTTCATTTTCTAAGACAAAATAGGCACAACCATAACTACAATACTCTAAAAGGTAGTCTTGTAAACGACTGATTTTTTCAAGTTTTTCTTCTGTTCGGTCATCCTTATAAAAACCTCGTAGGCGAAGCTGTTCGTTGCTCCAGTCTCCCACGATATAATCAAACTTTGTTAAGACTTCTGAAAAACGCTGATTAAAAGCCGTCACATCGAAGGCATCCTTGATATTTTCCACCAAGGAAAAAGCTATCCCTTCCGTTTCTACCTTGTCCCCGTGTAAATGGAACTCAGGACCAGGAAACTTGTTATAGTTGTATAATTCAGGTGCAATTTCTTTTCGCATAGATATCCTTTTTCCACGATTACTTAATACTTTATTCTACCATAATTTCTAGCACTTAGCACGTTTCTCATAAAAATGAAAAAAGTCTGACGATTTTGTCAGACCAAAATAATATAACCTTAAAAAGAGAAGAACAATTCTTCCCTCCATATATCATATCATTATTTAGCAGCTGCGTACAATTCATCTACTTTGTTCCAGTTGATCACTGAGAAGAAAGCTTTGATGTAGTCAGGACGTACGTTGCGGTATTTCACGTAGTAAGCATGTTCCCAAACGTCCAAGCCCAAGATTGGTTTTTTACCTTCTGAGATTGGTGTGTCTTGGTTTGCTGTTGAAGTCACTTCAAGTTTACCCTCTTTGTTAACAACCAACCATGCCCATCCAGAACCGAAACGAGTTGTTGCTGCTGCAGTGAAGGCTGCTTGGAAGTCTTCAAATGAACCAAATGTTGCATCGATTGCTGCTGCAAGTTCTGCTGATGGAGCTGTTTTTTCAGGAGTCATCAATTCCCAGAAAAGAGCGTGGTTCAAGTGTCCGCCACCGTTGTTGATAAGTGCTTGACGGATATCAGCTGGAATAGATTCTACATCAGCAAGCAAGGCTTCAAGGTCTTCACCGATTTCAGGGTGTTTTTCTAGAGCTGCATTGGCATTGTTGACATAAGTTTGATGGTGTTTGTCATGGTGCAAGTGCATTGTTTCCGCATCGATGTATGGTTCCAAAGCGTCGTATGCATATGGAAGATCTGGTAAGATAATAGCCATCTGTAATACCTCTTTTTCTTTCTATATGAAAATGATAACGCAAACATTCACTTTTTTCAAGTTTTTTGCTTATAGATAAGGAAATCAGCAAGAAACCCACGACAAGATAATCCTGACGCGGGTTAAAAAAATTTTTCAGATAGGATTAATTTACCTGACTAGCAATCTGCAAGAGTGCCTTTTCAAAAAGGAAACTCTTTTCATAAAGACCTGTCTTAATCTGATAGTCTGTCTCAATCAAATAAGAAATAGCTTGCTTCAAAAAGCTCAAGGAAAGTCCTCGTGAATCCCTCAGCGCAAACTTGATTTGATAGGGATTAGGATTGCGTCCGAGAAAACTTCCTAGACTACTTGCAATCTGCGATTCTGTTTGCCCAGACTCCGACAAAATTTTCACCTGAGTAAAAGTCCGAAATTGTCCTAGCATGACTGCAATCAACTTGATTTCATCTTCACCTTGCAAGGTCAAATCTCTAACCAAATCGCGCGCCTGGTCCATCTTTTTAGTCAGAATAAACTGAGTTAAGTCAAAGATATTGTCCTGCAAGGTCTTGGGAATTGCGTTAACAATATCCTCTTCCTCGATAACAGAGTCTTCCTTATAGGACTGTAAAAAGAGGAGATTTTTCTGGATTTCGCTAAATTGAAAACCCGACTTGATGAGTAGATTTTCAAAAGAATGATTGGTAAACTGCAGACCTTGTTTCTGACTCCACTTTTGGAAATACTGGCGCAATTCTTGTTCTTTGGCTTCTACTGCATCAAAAACCTTGGCATCACGCTTAAGTAATTTGACCAACCGTCTCTTGCTATCCAGTTTTCCTTCCGCAAAGATCAACAACTTGGTTGTTGGCGAAGGGTTATCAAGGTATTCCTCAAACGACTTGAGCTCATCATCTGTTAAAAAGCGTTTCTTGGCTGTTGTGATATCGACAAAATGGTCTAATATCACGATTTTCTCATCCGCAAAGAAAGGGAGACTGACCAACTCCAACTCTAAGTCTTTATAAGCTACTTCTTTCATATCAAAGTAGGCAAAATTGAGGTCGGCAGAATCATACCCAATCTGTTTCAACACTTGACTCTTCATCACTTCAAACTGGCCCTGATCTGTCCCTGTAAACAGGCTCAGGTTAGGTAAATTTGATAAAGTCAACTTCTGGCTTTCTTCAATAGCTAGCATCTTCTCTCCTTTCTTCTGATTTTTCGATTTAATTTAGTCAATGTAGCGCAATTTCCCACGGAAATCTTCTAAGCTCTCATACCCTTTTTCCGACATGATTGCTTTCAGTTCATTGGTAATACGTTCGAAGGCACCAACACCTTCTTTGTGAAGGGTGGTTCCCACCTGTACCATACTAGCACCACAGAGGATGTGTTCAAAAGCATCTCGACCAGTCAGAACACCACCTGTTCCAATGATTTGGATTTGAGGATTTAAACGTTGATAAAAAGCATGAACATTGGCTAGAGCAGTCGGTTTGATGTACTCCCCACCAATCCCACCAAAACCATTCTTAGGTCGAATAACGACAGATTCATCTTCTATATAAAGGCCGTTCCCAATCGAGTTAACACAGTTGACAAACTTGAGCGGATATTTATTGAAAATAGCTGCCGCTTGGTCAAAGTGAACAATGTCAAAATAAGGTGGTAATTTAATCCCAAGAGGTTTGGTAAAGTAGGCAAATACTTCTGCCAAAATTCGGTCAGTTGTCTCAAAATCATAGGCAATCTGAGGTTTACCTGGAACATTTGGACAGGAAAGATTTAGCTCAGCCAGACCACGAAACTCACTCTCTTGGACTTTTTTCAAGATAGTATGGGTTTCCTCTGGAGACATTCCAACTAAGGATAGAAAGAAGGTACGATTCGGTTCCTTTTCTTGTAATTCCAGAAGATAGTTTAGGTAATAATCTAAGCCATTATTTGGCAAGCCCATAGAGTTGATGGAACCAAGTGGAACATCTTGATAGCGTGGCTCAGGATTTCCCTGACGAAAGTCCAAGGTCGCTGTCTTCGTGACAAAGGTTCCTGCTGCTGAGTTTTTAACGCCTTCTAACTCTGCTATCGTCATACAAGCCACACCTGCTGCATTCATCAAACAATTGTCAAACTCAAAACCAGCAATTTGCGTTTTCGTTGATACCATGATTCTGATCCTCCAGATTCCTTTTATTGCTAATATTATACCATATTTTCAGATTTTCTCTTTAAGAAAGGCATTTATAAGAAAAACGTTCGTTTTTTATCTACTTTCAAAAAATCTCAAAAACTAAATTGAAAGAATTTTTAGAAAATTTCTGTTTTTTTCTTTACAGCTAAAAAAAATTCTGCTATAATGACTCACATAATTAAATTAGAATTTAAGGAGAACGATATGACATCTGCTAAAGAATATATCCAAAGCGTGTTTGAAACTGTGAAAGCTCGTAACGGGCACGAGGCTGAATTCCTCCAAGCTGTCGAAGAATTTTTCAACACTTTAGAACCTGTATTTGAACAACACCCTGAGTATATCGAAGAAAATATCTTGGCACGTATTACTGAACCAGAGCGCGTGATTTCTTTCCGTGTTCCTTGGGTTGACCGTGATGGAAAAGTTCAAGTAAACCGCGGCTACCGTGTTCAATTCAACTCAGCTGTTGGACCATACAAAGGCGGACTTCGTTTCCACCCAACTGTAAACCAAGGGATTTTGAAATTCCTCGGATTTGAACAAATCTTTAAAAACGTCTTGACTGGACTTCCTATCGGTGGAGGTAAAGGTGGATCAGACTTCGATCCTAAAGGTAAAACAGATGCTGAAGTGATGCGCTTCTGCCAAAGCTTCATGACTGAACTGCAAAAATACATCGGCCCATCACTTGATGTACCTGCTGGTGATATCGGTGTTGGTGGACGTGAAATTGGTTATCTTTACGGTCAATACAAACGTCTTAACCAATTTGATGCTGGTGTCTTGACTGGTAAACCTCTTGGATTTGGTGGTAGCTTAATTCGTCCAGAAGCAACTGGTTACGGTTTGGTTTACTACACTGAAGAAATGCTTAAAGCTAACGGCAACAGCTTTGCTGGTAAGAAAGTGGTTATTTCAGGTTCTGGTAACGTTGCTCAATACGCTCTTCAAAAAGCGACTGAACTCGGTGCAACTGTTATCTCTGTATCTGACTCAAATGGTTATGTCATCGATGAAAATGGTATCGACTTCGATCTTTTAGTAGATGTTAAAGAAAAACGTCGTGCTCGTTTGACTGAGTATGCTGCTGAAAAAGCAACTGCAACATATCACGAAGGTTCTGTATGGACTTACGCTGGAAACTATGACATTGCTCTTCCATGTGCTACTCAAAACGAAATCAACGGTGAAGCAGCTAAACGTTTGGTTGCTCAAGGAGTTATCTGTGTATCTGAAGGTGCCAACATGCCAAGCGACCTTGATGCCATCAAAGTTTACAAAGAAAATGGTATCTTCTACGGACCTGCCAAAGCTGCCAACGCTGGTGGTGTAGCCGTTTCAGCCCTTGAAATGAGCCAAAACAGTCTTCGCCTCTCATGGACTCGTGAAGAAGTTGATGGACGCCTCAAAGACATCATGACAAACATCTTCAACACAGCTAAAACAACTTCAGAAACATATGGTCTTGATAAAGACTACCTTGCAGGAGCAAACATTGCTGCCTTTGAAAATGTGGCAAATGCCATGATTGCACAAGGCGTGGTATAAAAAAACAAATTACGGAAACTGACTACCCAGACGGGTAGCCAGTTTTTTCAATTCCTAAAATTTAAGATTCTAATATCCTTTATGCAAAAATATAGAATTCTACCTTTTTCTTTATATAGGCTAATGTTTTTAATATATTTATTGTCTATTTTTGAAAAGACAATAAAACTACTCTACTATAGATTATCATTTCCCACAATTCATAACTCAAACCTAATATTTTGTTATAAAACAGTAGATTTTATTTATTATATCTGGCACCTTAAAAAGTAAGAAATATAAATTAAAATTTAAAACTCTTTTTCCAATTCTCTTTCAATAGCTTTTCGCTTGCAATCAATTAGTTTATTCAAGTACAGTAGCAAGTTAATGTAGTCTATATCAGTTTCAAATATCTTTTTAATTCTTTCTAGGAGTTCTTTTTCTAATTCCAACACTGGAACATGACTACCAGTATAAAAATGTGAATAGGGAGTAAAATGTATTTCTTGGAATGAATTCTTACCAAATCCTTTAGCTCTGAGAAGATTAAATAGTATTAGTTTTTGATTGTTGTTTTCTAAAAATTCTACACCTAGATTGACCAATCTAATTGCAGATTGCTCATTATTTGTTTCCTCCAGTATTTCTAATATGATCTGACTGTCATTTTTTATAATATCATCAATCATATTGTTGTAGTAGTAATATGGCCTATTTATTGCAAAACGGATAAACTTTTTATAAATTTCTTTCTTATCTCTAAATTCATTTATAGAATGTAATACCATGTATTCTGAATTAGAATGACCTATTCTCAATTCATCAATTTTCTTCAAGACTTCTACCGAAAAATTAACATCTTTTTCACCTAATTTTTGAAAAAGATTATAGCTGTGATTCTGACAATTTTCTAAATTTATTAAATACCAAAACTTCAACTCTTTTACTCCAATTAGATTTATTAATTTTGGCACCTCTTCTTCTCTTATAAAATCAGAAATAACAAAATTTGTATTCCCAGCTTTTTGTATTAACAACTCTTTTAAACTAGGATCTTTCAAAATCAATCTCTCAAAATTTAAAATTGTAAAATAACATGGTAAAGAATTAGCTTCTAGAATACTCTTTAATGTTTGTATATCTTCATTTTTAACGTTTTCAAGTTGTGTTAAATAAGCAAGTTGCCATTCATATTTTTCTGATTCTGGAGAGGAAGCAATAACAGACTGCATTGAACTTTCCTCAATATTTTCTAAAAAACTAATCGGATTCCTATTTACAAAATGATAGTTTGATTTAAACATATAATTTAGAAATTTAATCTTTTTATCATTTTTTGATAGTAAAAACATATTGAATAGTACTAGCTCAATGTTATTGTCATTCATAAATAAGCTATGTTTGAATTGATTTGCAAAATTAAAAATTTTAAGCCAAACATTTGAATAGCTATTTGCAATTTGTTGTAGTTTAATTTCAGCAGCATCATAAAACCAAGCATGGTTAGGATTTGTTAAATTATTATATATTTTTTGTCTGTCAGAAATTATATAATCATCAAAAACAATCGGTAAGTTTTCTTTCACTTCAGCTTTATGCAAAGAATAAACTATTTTTTCTCCAATCATAGATAAGTTTTTAATGTCATTAAAAAATAATTTCCTAATATTTCTCAAATCTCCAAGGATAGTATTACGATGACTTTCTGAATAGGTCAAAATTTTTCTTCTGTAATCATATAGCATTTTCTCAATATAAAATCTAGTTTCACAACTCCCTATATTATACAAATTCGCTAAAAGTTTTAGTATACTTCTATGATACTGTTTTAATTTTTCACTATCCGGGACTTTATAGCGCCCAAAAGTAAATGTCTCTTCATGAGCTTCTGTTCTTTCGATTTCAATTTTAATATACTGCTTCAAAATTGTCACGATTAATTCTTGGTTATAACTTTTTGTCAAATCAAGATTAGCAAGTTCAGAAATGGTATTTTCAGCCAAGGTATAATCAATATATTCTCTTTCTGTAACCAACCCGTAGTTTGCTTCAAGAATACTATAAACCTCAGAAATTTTATTAGGATTTTTATCAAAGTACTTTAACAATAATTGGAGAATTTGACTACAATATTTTGTCCGTGTAGTTACAAATACAATATTTAAAACTGAATCCTCAATAGATTCCTTTTTATCCTTCTGATTAATAAAATTAGTCTTTGTATAAGCCTGAGACTCTATATTATCAATTTTATTTTTAACGTGTGAAATTGCTTCTAAAGGAAGTAATACTCCAAATTGTATTAAAAACTTTTCTTTAAGTTCATAACTTTCAAAATTACTTTCATTGTAATAATATGATTTAACTGCATCAGAAACGCTTTCTACATCACTCTCTTTCCTAATAAAATTGGAACATTGATTTAGTATTTGAACAACTCTTTGATCATTTACTGGATATAACTCATGTAAAATTTCTAAAATTGATATTTTCTTGTTAATTAAAAACTTGATAACTATATAATCATCTAATGATTGATCTGCTATCTTTACAATTTTGTCGTTATAAATATTACACAACTCTCTCTCGTGAAGCTTCTCCACTGCACTCTTAAAGTCAGTATTTGTTATATCAGTTATTTTTAGTAATTTTTTGAATTCCTGGTTCTCTTCTAAACTTTCCAGCCTAATCTTTTTTAAGTAAGATAAAATAAATAAAGTCTTTTGTTCTGCATAAATAATGTTATTTTTATTTAAAATTTCTTCATAGTAATCTTTTAAAATATCAGTCTCGTCATTAAAATTAGTCAAATCCCTAGAGCTAGATAACTTCGCTGCAATGACTGCAATACGCGGATTGCTTTTAGATATCGTTTTTATATGTTCAATTTCTTTATTGGTGAAATCGTTTCGAGAGAATTGATTGAGTAATTCCTTAAAATTATCATCTTTTATAAGTTCTGGCTCAATATTATTGTACCCATAAACTTTAACATTATTGATTACATCTTTTTTAGCATAATCACGTACCGTAAGAATAAACCGAATATTACTAGTCGTGTTCAGTAGCCCAAGTGTAGAAATATAATTTTGTGTAGTATTAACATCATCAATAAAAACAATATTTTCTTTGTGTAAATTTAGATTGCGTTTTACATCTTGGTAAATATCCTGATTATTGCTCTTGACACAAATAATGTTATACTTATTTCGGTCAAGCAAAGAGCAAATTTCAATTGCAAATCTAGTTTTCCCTGTTCCAGGCTTAGCAGATATTAAGAAGATTCGTTTTTCACTTGATTTAATGGTATTTATAATTTCACTTACATCTCCAATATAGTCATTTGATATAGGTGCATTAGTTTTACTCTCATCATGAATTCTTATGAAGTCATTGATAGACCAAACTTGCTCTGTAGATTCACTGATTGATAGATACTCCTTTGCTAAATATTGAAAATCTATCTTTGTAAGATCATTAGCAATTTCATTAATTCCAATCAATTCTAGCTGATAAGGTTCAGCCATTTTTTCTAGATCTTCTTTTTGCTTAATTGTTATATTTGAAGAAGTATGACAACAAATAAGCCTCCCAACTTTATCTTCAGCAATATTTTCCTCTAAAATTTTTTTCTTAACTGACTGAATGTCTCCTTCTAATTTAGATATTACAGACTTATGGGTGCCATACATAATATAAACATATTTACCATCTTCGTCAGCGTAAGAATCTGGGATCCCTTTAGTTGTTTTATCTGTTCCTTCCTGTGAGCCTAATGAAACAATATTAAAATTGTATTTTCTACTTAGGTACGCGTCACCTAGTTTTTGAAACTTCCCTCCCTCTAGCTCTTTAATATGTTGCTCAATTTTATTTCTTAAACTCATTATAAAAACCTTTCCAGATAAGTATTTCAACATAATTATATCACACTAGTCAAAACCATAAGGTATAGTTTAATTAACAAACTCTTGTACTACATTAATTTAGAGTAGTAAACCAATTATACAAAAATTATTGCTTTCCTGAACAACTATATAAAAAGAAAACCGCTACTCCCAAGAATAGCGGTTTAATCATGTTTTTAAGCTACTAATGTAGTTACTCTATTATTTAAGAGTAACTGAAGCTCCAGCTTCTTCCAATTTAGCTTTGATTTCTTCAGCTTCTGCAGTTGCAACGCCTTCTTTAACAAGTGCTGGTGCACCATCAACAAGTTCTTTAGCTTCTTTAAGACCAAGACCTGTGATTTCACGTACAACTTTGATAACGCCAACTTTTTTGTCGCCTGCAGATGTCAATTCAACGTCGAATGAATCTTTAGCAGCACCAGCGTCAGCAGCACCAGCTGCAGCAACAGCTACAGGAGCAGCTGCAGTTACACCAAATTCTTCTTCGATAGCTTTTACAAGGTCGTTCAATTCAAGGATTGAAGCTTCTTTAATTTCAGCAATAATGTTTTCAATGTTCAATGCCATTGTTATATCCTCCAAATATGTTTTAAATTTATAATAGATTTTCGTAGCTAGGCTACGCTGCGTAGCTTAAGATTAAGCTGCGTCTTCTTTGTTGTCTGCAACCGCTTTGACTGCAAGAGCAACGTTGCGCACTGGCGCTTGAAGTACAGAAAGGAGCATAGAAAGAAGTCCTTCGCGGTTTGGAAGAGTTGCAAGAGCAAGAATCTCTTCTTTAGATGCGACAGCGCCTTCGATTGCACCACCTTTGATTTCAAGTGCTTCAGCGTTTTTAGAAAAGTCGTTCAAGATTTTCGCTGGTGCGATAACATCTTCGTTAGAAAATGCTACTGCAGATGGTCCAACAAATACAGATGCAAGATCTTCAAGACCAGCTTTTTCAGCTGCACGACGCAAGATTGAGTTTTTAATCACTTTATACTCAACTTCGCTTCCACGAAGCTCACGACGAAGAACTGTATCTTGCTCAACTGTCAAACCACGAGCGTCTACAACGACGATAGATGCAGCAGCTTTCATTTTCTCAGCTACTACGTCAACTAGTTCCGCTTTTTTAGCAATAATTGCTTCACTCATTAGTGTGTTCACCTCCGTTATTATTTTGCTTGGGGAAATTTTTCAAAAGAAAAACGCGCCCAAACCTAGACACGAAAGTACAATACGCTTCTTTTTACATGATACGTTTTGTCCTCGGTAGGATACTTATGAGTCGAGCTCCCCTACTGTCTTAGGCAGTTTTTTCAAACCGTATATAAGTATAGCATAGTCAAAAAAAGAATGCAAGATTTTTGCAAACATTTTTTAAAATTTTTTCGTGATTTTTCTTTTAAAGTTCTACCGTCAAAACTTTACCTTGCTTGACAACCTGTTCTCCTGCAATATAGACATCATCAACATCACTGGATTTGACAGCATAAACAAGGTGAGAGAGCATATTTTCTTGGGGTTGGAGATGAATTTTCCCTTGTGGTTGAATAACGAGAAAATCTGCCTGTTTACCTACTTCCAGACTTCCTATCTGTTCTTCCATTCCTAGGACCCTAGCTCCTTCGATTGTCAGCGCCTTGAGAGCTGTTTCGATAGGAAATTGTCTGGCATCTCCACTTTTCATCTTCTGAAGAAGGGCTGCAGTCCGTCCTTCCTCAAACATATCTAGATTGTTATTGGAGGCAACCGAATCCGTCGCAATTCCGACTGCTACTCCTGCTTTTTGCAGTTGAATGATAGGAGCAATCCCTGATGCCAGTTTGAGGTTACTAATAGGATTGTGGGCAATAGACACTTGAGAAGTTGCCAAGCGTTCAATTTCTCTCTCGTTTAATTCGACCCCGTGAGCAAAGACAGACGGATGATCTAAGTAACCCAGTTCTTCTAGAAAGGCGAGGGGTCGTTTGCCATATCGTTTCAGGATAATCCCTGATTCCTCCTTGGTCTCCGCAACATGGATATGGAGAGGAATATTCAACTCTTTTGCCATGTCTAAACTTTCTTCCAGCAAGTCTCTATCACAGCTGTAGGGAGAATGTGGGGCTACCATCACCTTGAAATTTGGATTTTTATATCCAATAATTTCCTCAATGGTTGCTCGAGTTCTGCTTATGGTCTCAGCAGTTGTCTCTGCCTCTGAAGAAAAAAGAGTCGGTGAGAAATAACAACGCATCTTGGAAGTTTTCACTGCCTGATAAATCCGTTCAATATCCACACCATTGGGATTATACATATCGTTAAAGGTTGTTGTTCCCGACTGGAGCATCTCTATCATAGCTTCTTTAACCGCTCTTGTAGTCATGTCGGGAGTAAATCCTGCTTCTGCTGGCCAGATATAGTCATTAAGCCATTCATGGAGATTGCTATCATCTCGAATTCCTCTCAATCCTGTCATAGCAGAATGGGTGTGACAATTGACCAAACCAGGCATAATCCAGGCCCCCTGATAGTCTATAATCTGCTCAGCTTGCTCTAAAATCTCTGAATTCTCTTGACCGACATAGACGATTTGAGAATCCTTAACTGCTAAGATTCCATTCAGATAAACATGGAAATCTTGATCACAAGTCACGATATTTACATGCTGATAGACTTTCATTGTTTTTCTCCTTCTAAGGCCTTGATTTTTTCTAGCTATTGTAACAAAAAAGTCACCCGAAGGCAACTTTTTTCGTCCATAAACTTTCAAAAGAGAATGGCTTATTCAAAGCTAAAATCTGCTGCTTGCTGCATTTGATAATACTTACCCTTTCGAGCCATGAGTTCCTGATGGCTCCCATACTCAACAATGTCGCCATCCACCAAGACAAGAATCAAATCCGCATCCTGAATGGTTGACAAGCGGTGGGCAATGATAAAGCTTGTACGCCCCTTCATGAGTTTAGCAAAGGCATCCTGAACCAGCACTTCTGTCCGCGTATCGATGGAAGAGGTTGCCTCGTCTAAGATAAGAATCTTTGGAATAGTCAGAAAGACTCGGGCTATGGTCAAGAGCTGGGCCTGACCAACAGAGAGAGATTCTCCTGCATTTGCCAACTTGGTATCGTATCCCTGCGGCAACTGTTGGATGAAAAAGTCTGCATTGGTTGCTTTGGCAGCAGCAATCACTTGCTCCCGACTGGAATCAGGATTTCCAAAGGCAATATTATCATGAATAGTTCCTTGCTTGAGCCAGGTTTCTTGAAGCACCATTCCAAACTGCTGGCGTAAAGAGGCACGACTATAATCATAAATGGATTTCCCATCCAGCAAGATATCTCCTGAGTTAATAGGGTAAAAACGCATGAGGAGATTGATAAGAGTTGATTTTCCAGCACCTGTCGGACCAACAATAGCAACCTTGCTACCAGCTGGAATATCAATAGATAAATCCTTAATCAAAATCTTTTCAGGATGGTAGCCAAAAGAAACCTGTTTAAAGGAAATAGCTCCCTTAACTTGGTCACTAGTCAACTCTTCCTTACCTGTTTCAGCCACCTCAGGACTATCTAAGACTCCATAAACACGTTCTGCACAAGCCAAGGCACTTTGCAACTCAGCTAGCACTGAAGAAATATCATTAAAAGGCTTGGTGTACTGTTGAACATAGTTCAAAAAAGTCACTAAGCGTCCAATGGTCAAGGTAGAGCCTATCATGATACGATAAGCTCCCACTCCAGCTAGAAGGGCATAAATAAGCGCATTGACAAAGCGAGTCGAAGGATTGACCGTTGAAGAATAAAAGATAGCTGACTGTGAATAACCTGCATAGTTGGCATTCGCCTCGTGCAGTCTTTGGATAAAATCTTCCTGAGCATTAAAAGACTGGATAATAGTCTGCTGGCTAAGCGATTCTTCAATCAACTGAGTCTGAATTCCCCTCGTCTCTGTTTGCTTTTGGAAGAGATGATAGGAGCGTTTGGCAATAAAGCGTGAGATTACCATAGACAGTGGCGTCAACAGCAAGACCAAAAGAGTCATGAGGAGATGAATTTGAATCATGGCTAGAATGCTGACTAAAATCATCAAGACACCAATGAAGAATTGGTTAAAAATCATGGTCAAGCCAGCTGCCAACTGTTCTATGTCTGTTGTCACCCGACTGACCATCTCCCCACTGCCTTGCCGATCCACAAAAGAAATCGGTAAACGATGGAGCTTATGGATGATTCGCTCTCGCAAGTTTCTAGTATAAGAGAAGATTAGGCGATTATAGAGGAGAGGATTGACCCATTGAACGAGAGTATTTCCTATGACCACCAAAATCATCTGAATGAAAATGTGCCAAAAAACTGATGATGAACCAGTCACTAGGACTTGGTCGATGACCTGCCCAATCAAGATAGGTAGGTAGATTGATAAACCAACCTGAGCAATAGTTCCTAGAAAGGCTAAGAAAAGGAGGAAAGGATGGCTTGCTAAATCTTTGGCCAAACGTATGAACGTCTGGTTTGCAGTTTGTCGTCTCATGCTAGTCCTCCTTTCCATGTTGGGATGCGTTGATTTCACGATAGACTTGACTGGACTTCATCAAGTCCTCATGCTTGCCGATAGCTAGAAGCTCACCTTTTTCCAAGAGGAGAATCTGGTCAGCCATCTGTAAAGTCGAGGTTCGTTGAGAAATCAAGATTAAGCTTGTATTTGGTAAGTTTTCTCGGATAGCTTTCAAGAGCTTGGACTCAGTAATGGTGTCGAGGGCCGAGGTCGCATCATCTAGGATGAGAAATGGAGCTTGGCGCAAGACTGCTCGAGCGATCGACAACCTTTGTTTTTGTCCACCTGAGAAATTTCGTCCTCCTGCCTCAACTAGGGTATCTAAGAGCCCTTCCTTTTCACTAACAAAATCCTTGGCTTGTGCAATTTCCAAGGCCTGCCATAGTTCTCGGTCAGTTACTTCTTGATCTAAACCTAGAGTCAAGTTGGAACGAATAGTTCCCTTAAAGAGTTCAACCTTTTGGGGCACATAGGCAATCCAAGACCGCCACTCCTCCAAATTACGAGGACTAGATCCATCTCGATAAAGGTCAATGCTTCCCTTATCTGCTGGATAAAGTCCAAGGATGAGTTGTACCAAGCTTGATTTACCAGAACCCGTTCCCCCAATAATACCAAGGATTTTCCCTTGAGTCAGGTCAAAGGAAATATCTCTCAGAGAAGGCTGGGCCGCATCAGGATAGGTAAAGGTCAGTCCTTGAACTTGTAAAACCTGATTACTAGTAGTTTGCTTTTGTTCTAATTCTAAATGGATATTTTCTGGAGCTTCAGCAAAGACTTCCTCGATTCGCTTAGCAGAGATATAGGACTGGTTTAGGGAATTTATCAGCATAGCTAGCTTGACCAATTCCACCAAAATCTGTAGGAGATAGTTGATGAGGGCAATAAGAGCACCTTGACTGAGTAAGCCTCCTTGTATAGAAATATAGCCTTGCCAGATGATAACGAGAAGAGTTCCATTGACAATCAGATAGGTCAAAGGTGTTAATAAACTAGACCAGAAACCAGTTTTCTCTTGTAATCTAGCATAGACTTGGTTAAGGATTTGAAAAATCTGTAACTCTCGTTTTTCTTGCCCAAAAGCACGAATAACTCGCATCCCTTGTAATTGCTGGCGCGTTTCTTGAACCAATTGGTCCGTTTTCATTCTGAAACTGCTGTAGAGAGGATTGACCAGTCGAGAGAGGCCTACAATGATAATGGTCAAAATGACAACCATGACTAAAAACCAGAGAGTCAACTCAGTTGAGATTCGATAGGCCATAAAGATAGCTCCAAAAACGATAATTGGTGCTCGCAAAAAGAGACGCAGGAATTGATTGATACCAGTCTGAATCTGGTAGGTGTCCGAAGTCAAGCGAGTCACCAAGCTCGAAGTTGTCAAACGGTCTCTGCTGTCCTTAGGCAATGAAAGAATATGACGATAGAGGTCGTCTGTCAGTTCTTTGGCAAATCCTACCGCTGCCTTGGCTGAGTAAAACTGAGCTATCAAGGCCACTACAACGCCAATCACTGCAAAGATAAGGAGCAGACCAATCTGCATCCAAAGATGTCCTTGATTTCTCTGAGGCAAGGATTGGTCAACAATTCCAGCAATCACCATGGGAACCAAGAGCTCAAAAACAGCTTCTAACAGCTTGAACAAGGGGGCTAAAATTGATTCCTTGATGTAGGGTTTGAAGTAAGATAATAAGTGTTTCATAAATCCCTTCTATTCGTATACTAGAAATAAAGAAAGTGGGAATCGCCCACCATCTCTGTTTTATTTGTTTAAGTAAGGCAATAAATAGCCATATCCTGCCTCTTCCATCTCATCCTTGGCTACAAAACGCAAGGAAGCCGAATTAATACAGTAACGGAGACCACCTAACTCCCGAGGGCCATCTGTGAAAACATGCCCCAAGTGAGCATTGCCTGACCGAGAACGAACTTCTATTCGCTCCATTCCATGGCTCAAATCCTTGTAGTAGTGAATCAATTCCTTAGAAATCGGACGGCTAAAACTTGGCCAACCACATCCTGAAGCAAACTTATCCTTGGCAAAAAAGAGTGGCTCACCCGTCGTGATGTCTACATAAATCCCTTCTTCAAAGGTTTGGTCATAGGCATTGCTAAATGGAGCCTCTGTAGCAGCTTCTTGGGTGACACGATAGGACTCTTCTGATAAACTGTCCTTCAACATTTCTTGACTAGGTTTTTCATAGTTTGCTGCATCAATCAATGGCTTCTCAGCATCCGCCACATCGATATGACAGTAACCTGAAGGATTTTTCTTAAGATAGTCTTGGTGGTAATCTTCAGCTAAGATATAGTGGCGAAGTTTCTCCACCTCTACTGCAATCTTTCGACCCAGCATGCGTTCCTGCTCCTGCACCACAGTGTAGATAGCTGGCAAATCTGCTTCATCTTGGTAATAAATCCCAGTACGATATTGGCGACCACGGTCATTCCCCTGCTTGTTAATAGACAATGGATCAATGACACGGAAATAATAAAGTAAAATCTCTCTGAGTGACACTGTCTTCTCATCATAAATCACTTGAACCGTCTCTGCATGGTCTGTTTCCTTGATTAGTTGATAATTGGTCTTTTCAACTTGCCCATTAGCGTAGCCAACACTAGTTGCTAGCACTCCAGAAATACGTGAAAAATACTCCTCTAGGCCCCAAAAACAACCACCTGCTAGATAAATTTCTGCCATCTTTATTTCTCCTTTATCAAGTTTTTAACTAATACTCTTCGAAAATCTCTTCAAACCACGTCAGCTTACATCTGCAACCTCAAAACAGTGTTTTGAGCAACCTGCGGCTAGCTTCCTAGTTTGTTCTTTGATTTTCATTGAGTATAAACTTCTTTTCAAAAAAAGGATAGGAAGCCCTCTGGTCGAGAGTTTCCCCATCCTATCTTCTATTCTTTATTTTGCTTCAACACGGACACCTTGGGTATCAACTTTCAAGTCATGAAGTTTTCCTTTGAAGGGGTGCTTTTCCAATTCAGCCTTAATCGCCGGCATCTTGTCATGAGAAGCCAAAACCATAACTGTCGGTCCGGCACCAGAGAGGTAGGTTGCATAGGCCCCATTCTCTTTGGCTACTTGCTTAATCGTCGCAAATTCTCTCACCAAGTCCTGACGGTAGCGTTCATGGAAGAGGTCTCCCTCGATTGCTTGCCCAGCTGTCACCATATCTCCTGCTAACAAGGCTGCAACCGCCACATTGGCGATTGAACTAGCAGCGACAGCTTCCTTATAGGACAATTTTTTAGGCAAGACACCACGGCTATCTCGAGTGCGTAATTCATAATTGGGAATGTAAGCTAGAAAATCACACTCTGGAAAGTCTGCCACAATCGCAGAGACTTGCCCTTCAACAGAACTTGCAATAACGAGATTACCATAAATGGCTGGAGCAACATTGTCTGGATGTCCTTCAATCTTGGTCGCCAACTGCAACCTTTCATGGTCAGATAAGTTAAGCTTGCCTAATTGGTTGGCTAGTTCAATCCCAGCAACAATAACAGAGCTGGAAGAACCCAAACCACGCGCCAAGGGAACATTACTGGTCATTTTCAAACGTCTCGGTTGCAAGTCTGGTACAATTTGCAAAGCAATCTTGAGCAAGAGATTACGCTCGTCATGGGGAATCCATTTGCCAATCTGGTGTTCAATCAGCCACTCATCCCGTTCTTCACAGACCTCTATTTGAAGATACTTGGTTACAGCTACACCGACCGAGTCAAAACCTGGCCCGATATTGGCACTGGTTGCAGGTACAATAATCTTCATCTTATTCTCCTAGCACCTTGAAGGTATTCAAGAGGTCGAATTCTGAAACCTTCTTCAATTCAGCTGAGACATTTTCAAGCTGGGCTTTATTAATCTTGTGTGTGATGATCACAACACGCGCCTTATCACCTTCTTTGCCATCTTGGAGGATTTGCTTGAAGGAAATATCTTGAGCGTTGAAGATTTCAGCCAATTTCAAGACCTGACCTTTTGAGTCTGGAGCCAAGATTGAGAAGTAGTAATTTGCTTTAACGTCTTCAGGATTAGCCAAGACCAAGTCACGGCTATATTCGTTGAAGTCTTTGCCAATGGTACCATCATTCAAGCGACGAACGATACGGACAATATCCGCCACAACACTTGTTGCAGTTGGTTTTTGACCAGCACCTGGTCCGTAGTACATAGACTCACCAATACCGATAGATTCTACAAAGACAGCATTCATTACTCCATTCACACTGGCAAGTGGATGCGCTTTAGGAAGGAAGGTTGGAGTCACTTCTGCAGCAATTCCTGAAGGAGTTTCCTCAATAGAACCAACCAATTTCACTACATAACCAAGCTCTTGAGCTACAGCTACATCTTCTGGTGTGATGTTACGAATTCCCTTGTGGGCTACGTCATCGAAGGCAACCTTCATGCCAAAGGCAAATTGGCTCAAAATCACCATCTTGTAGGCTGCATCAATCCCATCTACGTCATTTGTAGGGTCACTTTCTGCAAATCCTAGACGTTGCGCTTCCGCAAGAGCATCATCGTAAGACCATCCTTCTTCGACCATCTTGGTCATCATGAAGTTAGAAGTTCCATTGACTACACCAAGCACGCGCGTGATTTTATCAGAAGCCAAGGAATTTGCCAACGTACGAAGAATTGGAATCCCACCAGCTACTGCTGCTTCGTAGTAAAGTGCTACCTTGTTAGCTTTAGCGATTTCTAGCAATTCTGCACCATGGACAGCCAAAAGGTCCTTATTGGCAGTAACAACGTGTTTCCCAGCTTCCAAGGCACGAGTGATAAAGGTCTTAGCAGGTTCGATACGCCCCATCAATTCCACTACAATCGTAATGTCTTGGTCTGACAAAATATCATCCACATTGGTTACAAAGTTAAAGTCATTCCCTGCTGCAAGCAAGCGATTCTTTTCATCTTCATCCTTGACCAATACCTTGGCAACTTCAATCTCTGAATGCGCTGATTGATTAATTTTTTCTCCATTTTCCTTTAGGAGGAAGGGCACACCACTTGCAACGGTACCAAATCCTAGTAAAGCAATTTTAACTGTCATGTTTGTCTCCTCGAAATTTTCTAATATAGCCATTATAACAGAATTTTGTGAAAATTCCTATTATAGTAAATCACTATTTCAGTCTAAAAAAGAAAAAAACGAATCAAACGATTCGCTCTTCCTAAAATCTAGAAATCATTTTCCAGAAATGATTATCCAATCTTTTGTAGATTGATCACTGCATCGTGATTCATCAAAACTTGGCCATACTCTTGTAAGACTGAACGACTGATATCACTATCGTCTGCAAACTCGCGCATACGAGCCAACAGCCAAGCTGGATATGGACTTGGATGATTTTCAATATCCACTAAAATGGTCAAATAATAGCGCTCATTCATCTTGTAGAGTTCAGAAGTTTCCATCTCAAAAGTCACTGTCTTTGAAAAAGCCACCAAATCAGCTAACTTAGAAAAAGAAAGGATGTAGTAGATGTAAGGCTCTTTCTTGCTTTCAACTTCTTGTTCAGCCTGCTCCTGCTCTTCTTCCCTGGCTTCTACTTGCTCTAGAGATTGAATGGCTTCGATATCATCCTTAGTCTTTTCTGAGATGCTTTTTTCTAAAGTTTTAATAAACTCATCTGGTGACATTTGAGCCAATTCTTCCATATCTGGTAAATCCGATAAATCTTCAAAATCTAGATTTTGGTCAATCTTTGATTTGGTTACAAAGACATCGACCTTATCAGGTTTTGGAGTCACACGGAAGCTCAACATACCTGTATCCAGAAAGCTATCAGGCATCTCTAACTCATCCAAGATAGCATAAAAGAATTCTTCTGTTTTTTCTTGAGGAACGAGAAAGTCAGCAATCTCCATTCCACGATCCATCAAATCCTCTAAAGACATCGTGATTTTTAAAGTTGTATCACTAATTTGTTTCATTTTCATTGCTAGTAACCTCATACTTTCAGTTCTATCTATTATACTAGATTTTTACGATTTTATCAAAAGAATGAAGCGAGAATGTGATATAATACTAGAGACCATTTTACAATACAAGAAAGAAAGTACAATGAAAAATATAAAAGTTAATGCACTGGCTAGCTTACTAGTCAATGTTCTCAATATCGTTTTTCCTCTGATAACCAATCCTTATCTGACACGGATTCTCAGCAAATCCAACTACGGTTATTTTAATACCGCAAATACCTGGGCTAGCTTTGTCATTCCTTTAGCCGCCTTTGGAATATATAACTACGGGATTCGAGCTATCAGTAAGGTTAAGGACGATAAAGATAAGATTAATTATGTCTTCTCCAAGTTATTCTATATATCTGTAATTACTTCTGTCCTTACAACAAGTATCTATTTTTTGTTTATTTACCTAGATAATAGTATTGAAAATTTGAAAGAACTCTACTACATACTTGGTGTCCAGGCTCTCTTCCAATTCCTTTATATCGAGTGGATGAACGAGGCTTATGAAAACTATGCCTTCATCCTTTACAAGACATTGATTATTCGGATTGCCATGCTGATTGCTATCTTTACATTTGTTAAAACTGCAGATGATATCGTACCTTATGCAATCATCATGAGTGCAACGACAGTTCTCAACTATCTACTCAGTTTTCTATGGATTAAGCGAGAAGTTTCCTTTGTTAAGATTGATCTTGTTGAATTAGTCAAAGCATCGAAACCGCTCATGACTATGCTTCTTCTAGCTAATGCCAATATGCTCTACACCTTACTTGATAGAATGTTTATCACCAAAGGGCCTGATGAAAACTATATTTCTTATTATACCATTGCTTCCAGCATCGTCATGTTGATTGCCAGTGTCCTGAGTGGAGCTATCAATGTCAGTATTCCACGTCTCGGCTACTATCTCGGTAAGAAAGACTACGAGTCTTATAAAAGTCTTCTAAATCAAGGTGCTGCCCTCTTTTACTTCCTCATCATTCCAACCAGTATTGGGATTATGGTATTAGGGAACTACGCAACTGTCATCTACTCTTCTGAAAAATACCTTGAAGCTGGTATTGTGACTAGTGTCTTCGCTTTTCGGACTATCATTTGGGCCATTGAGTTAATCCTTGGTAAACAAATTATCTTCATCAACGACCACGAAAATCGTTTAACAGCCTTTTACTTTATTGGTGGCGGTGCCAATATCCTACTCAACAGTCTCTTGTATTTGAATAATATTTTTGCACCAGAGTATTACATTGCTACTACTATTATTGCAGAAACCGTAGTTGTTCTACTAGAAATTTACTTTATCAAGAAACATCATCTACTTGACTTAAAAGAAATCTTTACTACTTTAACACGCTATACTATTGTATCGCTCGGATTCATTCCCATCTATTTCACATTTAAATTCCTTTTCCAAATCAACTCTTATACAGTCAATCTCAATATGATCCTCATGGTTCTCTCGACTATTGCAACTTGTGGAATCTACTATCTCTTGATACTTTTTATCACAAAAGATAAAACATTTCACTATGCACTCAATCTTGCTCTTGCTAAGATTAAAAGAAATTAAATAAATAACCTACCTATCTAAAACAAGGAATATTCCAGTAGATAGGTAGGCTATTTATTTTATCGAATTATCAAAGCAACTTTCTCATAAATTAATCAATCCAGTAATTTTTATCAGTTCCTGGATTTTGATGTTCAATAGGCGGAGGAGTCATATAATCTTCACCAAACTCGTAAACCAGAATCTCATGGAATTTTCTAGGAACCTTCACAAGAATATTCTCATATGGCATTTCAATTGTATCATATAACCACTCTTTCTTAATTCCACTTGGATAGTAAGAGTCATAGGTAGTACATGCAAGATCTGTAGCCTGCTCAACATCATATTGCAAAGCTAATTTCTCCAATTTTTCATTCCATTTCTGTGGAGAAGTCAGTCTAAAAATTGCAGATGCAAAATAACGTGGTAAATTTTTGACACCTCCATTATCTATTTTGACTCCTTTTAAATTCAGAGACGAAAGTCGAATAAATTGTTTATAAAGTCTCATCTGTTTTCTATCACGTTCATCTGTAACAACTCCATCGTATGGAAAAATGTCAACACAAGTACCTAGAATAACTGACTTATCTAAAAGATTAGCATCTCGACGTGTCCTCATATCATAGACTCGCATATAACTGTAAGGATACCCCTTTGTTTCTCTGAATGAAATTAATTTGTAGTAGGGATGATTTTCATTTTTTAAAACCTTATACAGTTTTTCAAATTCATCACGCGCTAAGGAAATATCTGTATCATCATCCCAAGGAATAAAACCTTTATGGCGTACAGCTCCTAGTAAGGTTCCAAAATCAATAAAATACTTGATTTCATGTTCCTCACACAATTCATGCAAATAGTTTAAAATATCTAATTCAATTTGTTTAATTTCTTCAAGAGTCAAAATTTTCTCTGACATCTATTATTCACTCCTAATCTTTTTACATTGAGTCAATGGTTTCTTCATTTCAATAACATCACTGAGATTTAATAATTTTCCATAATTGAAAATCATGATGAGAGAACCTTAGCTCAACTGGTGGTAGTTGCATGTAGTCTCCGTAGTCCGAGGTCAGAATTTCATGATAATTTTTTGGAATCATAAATTCCTTACCTTCAAATGTTCCAGTAGTAACTTGTTCTAGCCATTCGCGTCTCCACACTGGTTTGTTCATATCCTTGTAGATAAGATAATCCACTTCCTCATAATCCGACACTTTACGTGATTTAGCAAGTTCTTCAATTTGTGCAACGTATTTATTTGTATTTGTGAAATAAAAAATAATAACTGAAATATAGCGTATCAGTGAATTCAGTACACTTTTCGTATTGGTAATACCTTTAAATGTATAGCAACTCAATTGACGTTTCTTTATAAGTCTCGTCATTTTATCTTTAAAAACAGAATCATCCTCATAACCATCTACAGGGAAAATATCTACATAAATTCCCATATTGGAATCAATGCGAACATCTTCTTCTAGCAAGTAGGTATGGTTATCCTGCACTTTCATGAAGGGATAGACATAGTTGAGATTATTTTTATAAGACATCACTTCGTAACGTTCGTCAGGGTTAGCGATAAGGTAGTCTTGCAACTTCTCATAGTCTTCACGCAACATACAGATATCCATATCATCATCCCAAGGAATAAAGCCTTTATGACGAACCGCACCGATAAGACTGCCATAAGCTAGGAAATATTTGACACCAATTTTCTGACAAACTTCATGAATATATTCCATGATTCCTAGTTCCATCTGTTGAATCTCTCTAATATCAGTTACTTCCTGGTAACGAATACCTTCATCACGTTTGCAAACAACTAATCCATAACCAATAATCAACCAAAAAATAATATTGATAAAGTTAGTTGAGTACATAATCTGACTTTCAAATAATTGACCGAACAAGATGCCAAAGAAAAGAATCATAATCAACTTTTCAGAGTTCTTTTTGGAAACAATCAAATAAGTCAAAAAGCGCTTAATTACATATCCTAGTAGAAGCAGAAAGGATACTAAACCTAAAATTCCAGAACTAACAAATATCGTTACCAAAATGTTATGGAAATTTCCACCAATAAGAGAATTTTGAATTTCGAATTTACTGAAATATTTTGTGTAATAATCTGGAACATTCCTTACACCGTAACCAAAAATTGGTTTCGCACTTCCCATTTTTATAGCATTTTTCCAAATATAAGTTCTACCACTAGGTGTTGTTTCTATTAGATGAAGTTCACCTGTTTTTTTTATAACTGAAGAATCCGTTTCTGCATAAGATTGTCCTTTATTTAAGTCTAATACAGTCGCTTTCCCCGAAGATATGTAAATAGAAGTTACATAACTCAATCCGATGTTAGTAGCAGAAACAAGTAAAGCAGAAACAATAAATATTAGAAATCGCTTAGCTAACTTGCCCCTGTTAATAAAGAAACTATAAAACCCAATCATTAACACTAAAGATAATAAAGCACCCCTACTTTGCATGGTTGCGAAATAAACTAATTGAATCACATTATTCAGTTTAAGATAGACAGAATATTTACTTCCTTTATGAATCAAATACATAGCCAAAACAATGCTAATATATGAAAAAATTGCACTAGCATTGGGATTGACAATTCCCCACAAACGCCCATTCATAACACCATAGTAATAAGATTGCTGTCCAATTTTAAATAGGATAAGTACTTTACTTACTAATAATGTAAATGCAAAAATCGCAGAAGAAAAAGAAATAATTTGAATAGTGTAAGCAATCCAATCAAATAATTTCTTTAATTGACCTGATTCTAACATGGTAAATAATAAAATATAGGTTACCATAAAGAGAATCTCAATCACATTTCCAATCAAATGTCCAGAGCGATTGAAAATAGCTGATAACAGATGACTTCCAGCCAATAGACCAAATAAGGACAGAAATTTACGATCTACTATGATTTTTTTCCACTTAAACAATAATGTATAGCAAATATAAAACAATACAATTGCTGATAATCCCTTATAAAGAGGATTGGCTATCTTATAAACTAGTGAACTCATACTTAAAATCGAAATAAAAACAAACAGATATGAAACCCATAGTTTTGATTTTTCAAAGTATTCATTCATTATTGGAAAATTCATTTTCAACTCCTTCTCATAATATTAGTTTCTTAATCCAACAATTTTTTTATATATCCATGGAGAAAAGACAAGTGACAGGACAGCTATCTTACGAAATGTGGTGAAATAAGTATCCTTCCATATTTCGTGTCGATGCTGAATAATCCAAGTCCTTAGTTCGACTTTCTCCTTTTGATACTGCTCAGATGAAGTAAATATGATTTTATCGTAGACTGTGATATATGACCAACATTCTCTATTTTTTAATTCATATTTTAAACGAGGAAAGGCTTGTGATACTTGAGCAATGATGTTCTTATAAACTTCTATCGTGTCAAATACATACCGATTAACAGATGTTGTCGCACTTCCCTCACGATGATCATAATAATAAATTGGTTTGTCAATAAATACGCTACTACATCTTGTCTTTAATAGCAATTCAGTTAAAAACAAGGCATCTTCTGCTAGATGGTAATCTGTATTAAATTTCTCATCTACCAGCAGGTCTCTCTTAAATAGTTTTGCGACTGGAAAGAATGATGTCTTAGTGGTCATCAGTAATTCTTTCATGGTTTCTTCTGTTGACCAAAGTTCTTTTCTACCAGAATACGGGGGTAAATCTGTCACTATTCCATTTTTGATATGATGTAGAGGAGCAATCACAAAACCTACATTTCCTCCCTCAACTGCACTAGCTAAAGTAGCTAGGTAATCCTTGGTGACGAAATCATCACTATCTACAAAAGTTATCCAAACACCCGTCGCTAGCTGAATTCCAATATTTCTGGCATTAGAAACACCAGCATTTTCGATATGGTAAACCTTGATATTTTCATACTGATATGCTAAATGATCACAGATTTGTGCACTGGAATCAGTAGAACCATCATTTATTAGGATTAGTTCAAAATTAGTATAAGTCTGATGAAGAATTGACTCCACACATCGCTCCAGGTAGGCTTCTACATTGTAGACTGGAACGATAACGCTAATTTTTTCACCCATCATGCTCCATATTCTCCCTTATATTCTGTATAAGACTTATCCATATCAGCGATGACAGCATCATGATGTGGTAACTGCTTGTCTGCTGGTGGAGGTGTCATGTAGTTTCCAAAAGCAGTGCTGAGATAGGCATCATAGCCAACTGGAACGGGCATCTCTGTCTCTTCAAATGGCAAGAAAAGATTATCCTCAAAAGATTCGATTAGGTACTTATTTCTCATGTAACCAGGCCCGGAGCATAACTCCGTGATTCCATCGCTCTCAGCCAGATTGTACTTGGTCATTTCTTTTTCAGCTTTTTTCCATATGCGATAACGGAGAGCTTTTGGCGTTACCCCCAGTAAAATACGGCTTCCCCATTTCATTACTGCACCATGCTTTTCTGGAATAGTTTGCGCACAAAAGAGTGAATAAATCAGTGCCCAGCGAACCTGCTTCTTTCGCTCAGCTGGATTTTTCGGATAATAATCCAAAGGTAAAACATCCAAGGCCAGACCATGTGGCAAATCCAAATCCTGCTGATAAGGTTTGATACAGGTGGTTTCCTTGTCACGAATAGTAATAAAAAGATTACGGTCGACAAAATCCTTGTTACTCTTTGACAAGAAATAACGCTCATCTGCATAACGAGGCCATAATTCTGCTAATTTCTCATAATCTTTACGGGGCATAAAAAAATCTAGATCATCATCCCAAGGAATAAAACCCTTGTTTCGAAGGGCACCAATAGCACCTCCACCACAAAGATAACAAAGCAAATCATGTTCTTTACAAAAGGCCACAAAATATTCAGCCATCTCCAGACTTCGAGCCTGAATTGCTTTTAAATCAGTCATATTGTTCATTATTCTTTCTATCGTATCGTTCCATTATACCACAAATAAGGGATGAAAATCTATTGCAGACTGTAAAAAATCAAAGCCTGACTGCTGGATAAATAGCCTTCAAACTTTGATTTTTCTATCTTATCTCATTCCAATTTGAGATAGCTTGGTTTGATATTTATTTTGGTCTACTAAGAGTGCCTGTCCTCCATAGACATCATAGGCATCGACCCAATCACCCAGTTCTGGAACTGTTAATCTCTCAATGCCATTTTGTGCTCCATCTAGGAAGGATAAACCATTTGTCAATAAGAAACTATAAGGAACATTCGTAGAGGTCATGCCAAAGACCTTACCAAGTGCTTCTGATCCAGTAAAGAGTTTAGTTGGATCCTTGAGTTGTTGCAGAACAGCTGTCAACACTTGCTGTTGTCTCTTGGTACGACCATAATCACCTTCGTCATCATCACGGAAGCGTGCATAATTGAGCAATGTTGAACCGTTCATCTGCTGTTTTCCGACTTTAATCGTCTGGGTTGGAGACTCTGTCTCCGTAGCATGTAAATCATCTCCGACTGTAGCTTCGGTTAAAGGTTGACCTTCTAAGGTTGAGAATTTTGCATCAATCGTCACGCCATCAGGGAATAGAGTGTCAATAGCAGTTGCGAATGCCTGGAAGTCTACCAAGGCGTAGTACTTAATATCCAAGTCAAAATTGTCTTTTAGGACTTTTCGGACCATTTCTGCCCCTTTTTGGCCTTCTTGTTCCCCTAGTTCATAGGCTACATTCAACTTATTATCGGATTGCTTTCTACCGTTAATGACTTGGCTGTAACCATCTATATAAACTAAATTGTCACGCATGAAGCTGACCAGCTTGATTTTTTTATCTGAGCCACCAACGTGTAGAACCATAATCGAGTCCGTTCTCGTCTCAGCACTGTTTTGGCCAATCCGTCCATCCGTCCCCATAATCAAAATATTGACCCCATCCTTGGTATCTTGACCATGAAAAACTTCTACTTGAGCCGCCTTAGCATTGGCAGGTTTATTTGGATCCGCATTTGAATAGCCTTTTAGGAACATAAAAATCATGCCAAAGCCGACACAGGCTAGAAGAGCAAGCAATCCTGCAAAAATGCGCCCCCAACGAATCTTACGTTTCTTGGACTTAACCTTTGGAAGAGAATGGCTTTTCTGGTATTTTTTTGCACGGCTACGGTTTCCATAGGATGGAAGAGGAGACTGATTGACTGGTTCCATGAAAGATTCTTCCAAATCGTAATTTTCATGATGAATTTCTGGAGAAGCTTTACTACTGCTAGCCATATTTAACTTACCTTGCATGTAAGCAAACTCTTTTTTCTCTCGCTCATTGAGGTAATGAATGTTCTTAAAAAGATAGTCATAACGTAACTGCTCGTGATGGTTTAAAGGATTTTCTTTACTCATCTTCTCTCCTTTCCATTGTCTGATATTGGATAAATGGGATAGGCACCCAGAACTTTATACTGGATTCCAATCGCTTCTAATTCTTTTTGGGCAAAGTGGACCAGATTCTTATCGGCATAGTCCACATCGATAATGAAAAAGTATTCTCCCAGTGCTGTCTTGAGTGGCCGACTTTCAATTTTTGTCAGGTCAATTCCTCTCCAAGCAAAGGTCGAAAGAGCCTTGTAGAGGGCACCGGGAAGGTTGTCCGGCAAGGTCAAGGCCAAACTCATTTTTTCAGTTTGTGCTTGCAAGGGAATGGTTGCACCTTCAGCTCCCAAAACCCAGAAACGTGTGAAATTAGCTTCCATTTCCTGAATATCCTCAGCAATCAGTTCTAAGCTATATTCTTCAGCAGAACTTCTTGGTGCAATGGCTGCATAAGGCTGGTCTGGATGTTCGGAAATAAAACGAGCCGCATAAGCTGTACTAGCTGTTACCTCGATTTGGGCATCTGGATATTGTTCATCGATGAATTTCTTTCCTTGAGCCAAAGCCTGTGGATGAGAAAAAATCTTTTCAATCTTATTATGACCCGGAACCACCATCAACTGCTGATGAATAGGCTGAACGATTTCTGCTACTGCTTGGATGCGAGCCTGATGAAAAAGGTAGTCTAAGGTTTCATGAACACTACCCTCGATAGAATTTTCAACTGGCACCACAGAATAGTCCACCAAGCCTTGCTCATAGGCCTTAATGACATCTGTAATGTTGGCAAAAGCCTGCAATTCCTCATGAGGAAAAGCTGTCTGCACTACGTGGTGTGAAAATGATCCCTTGGGACCTAGATAAGCAATTTTCATCTCAGTTCCTCTATAATTTCCTCTGGGCTTAGCTTGGTCACGTCCAAAACCCGACTGGACACTTCCTCATACCAAGCCTGTCTTTCTTGAAAAATAGCTGCAAGTTCTTCCTTGCTATTCTTTAGAAAAAGCGGACGCTGATTGTCCTTATCAGCTGCGATACGTTGATAAAGCGTTTCAAAATTTGCTTTCAGGTAGATGTTATCAGAATTGGTCTTTAGTAAGTCACGATTTCGCTTAGAAATGACTACGCCCCCACCAGTTGACACAACTTGGTCCGTTTTTAGTAGGTCAGCTAATACTTCAGACTCTATCTGACGAAAGGCTTCTTCTCCCTTTTCCGCGAAAAATTCCGCAATGGACATACCTAAGCGTTTCTCAATCAGAGCATCCATATCAAGGTAATTAGGGTCCAATCCTCTAGCAATTGTAGATTTACCAGCACCCATAAATCCGAGTAATACCTTAGCCATGAATCAAGCTCTCCAAATCACCAAAGAAGCTAGGATAGCTGGTATTGATGGCTTCTGCACGGTCAAGCTCCACCTCTCCATCTGCAACCAAGAGGGCCGCAATGGCCGTCATCATGCCGATACGGTGGTCTCCAAACGTATTGACTCTAGCACCGTGAAGGACTGATTTTCCTTTGATAATCATTCCATCTACCGTCGGAGTAATATCTGCTCCCATACTATTTAAGGCGTCTGCCACCACCTGAATGCGATCTGTTTCCTTGACCTTGAGTTCCTCAGCATCCTTTATAACTGTGACACCTTGGGCTTGGGTAGCAAGAAGGGCAATAATAGGCAATTCATCAATCAAGCGTGGAATCAAGGCACCACCAATCTCTGTTCCTTTCAAGTCAGAAGACTCAACAGTCAAGGTTGCAGATTTAGCCACTGGGTCCATTTCGGTTACTTCCAATTTTCCACCCATGGCACGAATGACATCTATAATACCGGTACGCGTTTCGTTGATGCCCACATTCTTAAGCACCAAACGAGAGTTTGGAACAATCAAACCAGCAACTAACCAAAAGGCTGCACTGGAAATATCTCCTGGTACGACCACCTTTTGTCCAGTCAGTTTTTGCGGCCCTTGGACTGTGATTTTTTTACCATCCACACTTAAACGGCCGCCAAATTGTTGCAACATATCTTCAGTATGATTACGGGTACACTCTTTTTCGATAATAACGGACTCCCCCTGAGCTTGCAAGGCCGCAAACATCAAGGCTGACTTGACTTGGGCTGAGGCAATCGGCAACTCATAATGAATAGGTGCTAGGTTTTTCGTCCCTTTTAAATGAAGGGGAGGCAGATCTCGCTCAGTTTGCCCTGAAATGCTGACGCCCATTTTTTTCAATGGAATCGTCACACGGTCCATAGGACGTTTGGAAAGACTGTCATCTCCAAACATTTCTACTTCAAAGTCTGCACCAGCAAGAACGCCTGAAATCAGGCGAATCGAGGTTCCAGAATTTCCCATATCAAGGGCATTTTGCGGAGCTTTTAAGCCATCCATACCTACACCTTGGATGGTAATAACCCCATCTTTATCCTCAATCTCAACACCAAGGTCACGAAAAACCTGCATGGTAGAGAGAACGTCTTCACCTCGCAGAATATCATAAACCTTAGTTTCACCCTCAGCCAAACTTCCAAAGATAATGGAACGGTGGCTGATAGACTTGTCACCTGGAACTCGGATACTGCCATGTAAGTGGCGAATGTTTGTTTTTAGTTTCATACTGGACCTCATACTTGCAATACTTTTACCTATTTTATCATAAAAAGCCAGAAATTCCTTAAAAATTCCTGACTTTATGATAGTTATTTTCTTATTTTAGCAATTCTGAAACTGGTTCAAAAACAATTTTTTCAATGTCAGAAAGGTAAATTGCCAATTGTTGTTGCTTGGTAAAGAATTCTGACAAGAGGTTATTCCCTTGAATCTGTTTACCAAAGCCTTCCATTTTCGCTTGGAAGGATGCATCTGGCATTTGACCTGTCTGCGCTAGTCTTTGAATTTCCTCTTGAAAAGCAACATATTCTGTAAAGATTTTGCTTGCCTCAGCATCTGCTGAAATAGCATCTTTAGCTGCTTTGACAGCCTTGTATTCTGGTAATTCGCGTAGACCGCGACTGAGTTCATTTGCACTATCGTAAATATTTGACATGATTTTCTCCTTATTTGATGACGACTGTATAGTCGGTGTTTTCTGTTATAAGATGCTCGGCTCGTTCCAAGTCTTGAGCATTTTTAAATGAAATTTGTAGGATTCCGTGAATATCCTCACGGTTTTCCTCATTGATGTGAATATTAACCAAGGAAGTTCCACGTAGTAGTTCCAAAATCCGCAAGATGACATCTTCTTCATCAGGAACATCTACATAAAGGTCATAAGAGCTATCCACACCGCCACGTTTATGAATTTCCATGGCCTGACGTTGCTCACGCGCTTGGTTGAAAAAATTCCAGATTTGCTCCTCATCTCCCTTGCTGATGGCTTGTCCAACCTCATCTAAACGCTCCTTGAAATCCGCAATCCGCTCTAGGATAGTCTCACGATTGGACAAAAGAATGGAGGTCCACATACCTGGCTCGCTTTCTGCAATTCGAGTCATATCTCGAAAACCACCGGCCGCAAAGCGCCTTGCCATCTCATGTTCTTGAGCATAGACAGCGGTCTGTTCCATGAGACTAGAAGCCAGAATATGAGGAAAATGGCTAATCTGAGAAGTGACACGATCATGCTCCTTGGCATCAATCTCGATAAAACGAGCATGAAGACCTGAAAGCAGATCCTTCATTTCATCAAGCGTGTCCTGACTTGTCAGGCTTGAAGGTGTGAAGATATAATAGGCATTTTCAAAGAGATTGACATCCGCAGAGGCAGCCCCTGTCTTGTGACTACCAGCCATGGGATGGGCCCCGACAAAACGAACAGACTTGCCAGCCAAATATTGCTCCGCCGCATCCACAATAGCTGACTTGGTCGAACCGGCATCTGAAATAATCTCGCCTTCTTTCAAGTCCAAGTCGGCCAACTCCTTAATGAAAGCAATGGTTTGTTTGATTGGCAAACTGAGAATAATGATATCTGCCAAAGGAGCAAAACTAGCAAAATCATCCGTTGCACGGTCAATCATGCCTTCTTTCAAGGCAATATCTCTCGAAGCTTGACTGCGATTATAACCTAAAATTTCATAATCTGGATGATCGCGTTTGATACCTAAGATCATAGAGGCTCCAATCAATCCAAGACCTGCGATATAGACTGTTTTTGCCATAGGAACTCCTTAATAGTTCTTTGTATAGTCTCGGTGTTTAGCTACCGCTTCTTTTAATTCCTCTAGATTGTCTGATGAGAATTTTTCGAGGATTTCTTGTGCCAGAACCGTTGCCACAACAGCTTCCATGACCACACCTGCTGCTGGAAGAGCAGTCGGATCACTTCTCTCCACAGTTGCCTTGTAGGGTTCATGGGTTTCGATATCCACACTCATGAGTGGTTTGTAGAGAGTAGGAATGGGTTTCATGACGCCACGAACAACGATGGGTTGCCCATTGGTCATACCACCTTCGAAGCCCCCTAGATTGTTGGTACGACGAGTATAGCCGTCTTCTTTAGACCAGAGAATTTCATCCATAACTTGGCTACCTTTACGGTAACCAGCTTCAAATCCAAGACCAAATTCCACCCCTTTAAAAGCATTGATAGAAACAACGGCTTGTGCCAATCTTGCATCCAATTTTCTGTCCCATTGGACATAGGAACCAAGACCAACTGGAACACCTCCGACGACTGTCTCCACAACCCCACCGATGGTATCACCGTCACGTTTGATTTGGTCAATATAATCCTTGATTTCCTGTTCTCTTTCTTGGTTGACAATAGAAACTTCAGACTGGGCAGCTCTTTCCTTAATCTCAGCAACTGTCAGATTCTCAGGAACATCGATTTCCTTGCCACCAAAGACCACGACATGGTTGGCAATTTCCATATCCAGCTCAGCCAAGATGCGTTTGGCTACTGCGCCAACTGCCACCCGCATGGTGGTTTCACGAGCAGATGAGCGCTCCAAGGAATTACGCAAATCATCAAAACGGTACTTGATGCCCCCAACCAAGTCGGCATGACCTGGACGTGGATGGGTGATTTTCCGTTTGCTTTTAAGGCGGTCTTCAATGTCCTCCGCAGACATGATATCCAGCCATTTTTGGTGGTCCTTATTGATGACATCCATGGTAATGGGAGCCCCAGTAGTCCTCCCATGGCGAACACCCGAAGTAAAGATAACTTGGTCGCTCTCAATCTTCATACGACCACCGCGGCCGTATCCACCCTGACGACGTTTCAAATCCTCATTGATATCCTCAGCTGTCAAAGGAAGTCCAGCTGGAATTCCCTCAATGATAGCTGTCAGACGGGGGCCGTGTGATTCTCCTGCAGTTAAATATCTCATACACTCTCCTTATTTTACCAAGTAGTCTTTCATCTCTTCTAGAGAAACTGGGTGAATAGTCGCTGAACCAAGCTCTGGCACCAAGACCAATTTCAAGGTATTGCCACGCGCCTTCTTGTCATGAGTCAAAGCCTGATGAAGCTTGTCAACATCCCAGTTTTCATAGTCAACAGGCAAGCCAAATTTCTGACACATAGCTGTAATAGACTGAGTTATGCCAACTGGCATGAGACCTTTTTCCTCAGCAACCTTGGAAATCTGTACCATACCCATGGCCACAGCTTCTCCATGCATGACCTTGCCATAACCGGCCGTTGCTTCAATGGCATGACCAATGGTGTGCCCAAAATTGAGGTAAAGGCGTACACCATTGTCCAGCTCATCCTCAACCACCATCTTGCGCTTAACCTGACAAGAATGTTCAATCAAAGTATCCGCATGTTCCAGAATGCTCTCCACAGAACCATCTAGCTCCGTCAAGAGAACCCAAAGTACTGGATCCTCAATCAAGCCATACTTGATGACCTCACCCATTCCTTCAATCAACTCTCTTTTTCCGAGGGTTTCAAGGACAAGTGGGTCAATCAGAACCCCATCTGGTTGGGCAAAGGTGCCCACCATATTCTTAGCAAATGGAGTGTTAACGCCTGTCTTTCCGCCGATAGAAGAATCAACCTGAGCTGTCAAGCTAGTCGGTATCTGAACAAAATGAATGCCCCTCATATAGGTAGAGGCTACAAAACCAGCCAGGTCCCCAACGACACCGCCACCAAGAGCCACGATTCCATCGCTACGAGTCAGACCTTGCTTGACTAAAAATTCATAGACTTTCTGGACAGTGGTTAAATTCTTTCTTTCTTCCCCTTCTAAAAAGTCAAAAACTGCTACCTGAAAACCAGCATCTTCTAGGCTGAGCTTGACCTTCTCTGCATAAAGAGAAGCTACATGGTTGTCTGTTACAATGACTACTTTTTGTGGTTTCCAGAGTTCTCGCAACCATTGACCAGCCTGAGCCAGACAGCCTTTTTCAATCTGAATATCATAAGGATGATGAGGAATATCGATTCTGATTTTCATAGGAGAGTCTCCTTTTCTTTATTGGTATTTTTCTGTTAAGGACTGCCAAATCTCTTCCGTCGGCATTTCCTTGCCTGTCCACAGTTGAAAAGCTTCTGCAGCTTGATAGAGCAACATCCCCAGACCATTGACGGCTGAATTACCCTGACTTCTAGCCCATTTCAAAAATGGTGTTTCAAAGGGTTGGTAAATGATATCTGCTACTAAAAGAGTTTCTGATAGGACAATGTTTTCAGGAACTGGAGATGATTGACCATCCATCCCTACACTTGTCGCATTGACTAGTAAGTCCGACTCAGCAATCCTTGCTTGCAGTTCAGGAACATCTTCTAAAGCATACAAATCCACTTTAAAGCCTGTCTGCTCCTGTAACTTGTCTAGATAAGGTCTTGTTTTTTCCATAGAAACTGAACGAACAAAGACAGAAATCTGACTGACACCATCCAAAATAGCTTGTGCCAAGATAGACTTGGCCGCACCACCTGCACCCAGCAGGGTCATCTTCTTACCTGTAATTGTAAAAGAAGGCAAGCTCTTAAAAAATCCCTTGCCATCTGTATTATATCCAATTAAATTGCCATTCTCATTGACAACCGTATTGACCGCACCGATCAAGCGCGCTTCGTCACTCAGTTCATCCAAATAAGAAATCACTTGCTCCTTATAGGGCATAGAAAGGTTAATTCCAAACATCTGGTAGCGACGAATATTGGCCACTGTTTCTGCCAAGTCACCCGCTTCAATCTCCCAAGCCACGTAAGCACCATTGGTATCTGTCGCCTCAAAGGCACTATTGTGAATAAAGGGGGAAATAGAATGCTTAATAGGATTGGCAACAACGGCAGCTAAACGTGTATAGCCATCAAGCTTCATCCAAAATCTCCCGAATTTTTTTCATGTTAGCTAAGGAAATCTGACCTGGGGCACTTGCCTCATCTAGACTAGCAAAAGACCAGCTAGAACCCGTCACATCCGCAGTGATACGAGAGACCTTGCCCACCTTGCCCATAGAAATGGTCACATATTCCTGCTCAGGATTGAGGATTTTAAAGCCTCGTGTATAGTTCATCAAGTCTAGCACATCCTGCTCCGTGTGAGCCATCACTGCAACCTTAACAAGTTTTGGATTTAGGCTCGTCAACTCTGACAAGATTTCCATCATATTTTCAGGTGTTTCTTGGAAATTGTGGTAACTCAAAACGAGATTTGGGAAGTCCAGCATTTCCTCAAAAACATCCTTGTAACTATAGTACTCAAAATCAATATAATCTGGCTGATAGAGTTGCGCCACTTCCTTGATGAGATGGATATATTCTTCTGGAGAAAGGTCGATTTCTCCCCCTTCAGAGCGAGTTCGCAATGTGAAAACCAACTCACGGCCTGCGAATTTTTCAAAAATCGCTGGAGCTACCTGCAAAATCGCTTCTTTAGGCAGATAGTCGGCACGCCATTCAATGATGTCGGCATCCAGATACCTCGTGGCATCCAGAGCCTGGACCTCCTCTAAACTTCTTGGCATTACTGAAACAATTAATTTCATTTACTAACCTTCATACTAATCACCTTGAGGTAATTACTACTTTCATCTTTTTTATTATAGGCAAAATCTGCTGGAAGACCGTATTTGTTTAAAATCTGGTAATTTCTTCCTGCAAAGCCTTTATCAATTTGTTCTGTAAATTTTTGGCGGGATACATTGGCAGCATTGGTACTGGCAATAATAATACCGCCCGGATTTAAAATCTCAAGACTCTGGGATATCAACTTGTGATAATCCTTAGCCACAGAGAAGGTCTGTTTTTTGTTCCGAGCAAAGCTAGGCGGATCTAGGACAATCACATCATAGGTCAAGTCTTTTCGCTTAGCATATTTGAAATACTCAAAGACATCCATGACTATAAAACGATGGTCGTCTGTACTGATTCCATTTGCCTGAAAATGCGCTTGAGACAATTCTCGTGAACGCTTAGCTAGGTCAACCGAAGTTGTCTGGCTTGCTCCTCCCATGGCCGCAGCCACTGAAAAAGCTGCGGTGTAGGAAAACATATTGAGCAAGGATTTACCCATAGCCAATCCGTCAACTAGGCTACCACGAACCTCGTGCTGGTCTAAGAAAATCCCTGTCATCAAGCCATCATTCATAAAAACTTGATAGAGGACACCATTTTCCAAAACAGTGAAAAAGTCAGGTGCTTCTTGACCATAAACATGGGCAGATTCATAGTCCAAACCCTTAAAACGGATCTTCTCATAGGTCCCTAAAACCTCAGGAAAAACCTTTCTAAAGGCTTCTGAGATGATCTGACGAATCTGATAAACATAAGAGTTATACCAAGAAAAGACAGCATAGTCGCCATAAAGGTCCACTGTCAGACCCCCAAAGCCATCCCCCTCTTGGTTGAAGAGACGAAAGGCAGTTGTCAATTCATCTTGATAGTAGGCACTTCTCTTTTCTTTAGCTTGTCTAAACAGCGTTTCAAAGAAAGCTTGATTAAAGGTCACCTTGTCTGTGCTGACAAACCAGCCCAAGCCCTTGTTTTGCTGAGAAAGGTAGGCAGTCCCAAGAAAGTTTCCATCTTGACTATGAACTTCTACTTCCTGATCCTTGAGATTGATATTCTCAAGGTCGCTGGCTTCTAGTAAAACTAGCCCTTTAGCGAGCTTCTTTTCAACCCTTTTGCTGACTCTTATTCTATTCATAGTCCCTATTATAGCAAATTTTGTGACAATTCTCAAAAAAGAAACTACCCTTGCTTTTTTACTCTAGTTTTAAAAAATGGTATACTAATACTAATAAAAACTTAGGAAGTAATTGTGTGAGAATCAATTTTAACAAAATCCAAAAAGCCATGGGTACCAGACTGGGTTTTGTCCTAACCCTTTTAATCCTCTATTGGCTCAAAACCTTACTAGCCTATACCGTTGACTTTAATTTAGATATTCAATTGGGCAAGCTGCAAGGGAATTACCTTGCCTTTATCGCTTTTTTCAATCCCCTTCCTTTGGGACTCCTCCTGCTGGCTCTAGCCCTCTATGCTCGGTCAACCAAGATCTTTTATGGCCTTAGTATAGCTATTTATAGCCTTTTGTTCATTTGGCTTTATTCCAATATCTTTTACTATCGAGAATTTAGTGACTTTATCACGGCCAATACCATGAAAGTGGTCAGCAAGGTGTCTGTTGGTACTGCCGAACTAGAGTTACTGCGCTTTTGGGATTTCATCTATTTTATGGATTTCCCATTGCTGGCTTATCTTCTCTATAAGAAGCTCATCCAGCTGGATAGGAGACCTTTCAAATTCCGCTCCAGTGTTGCTATCACTGCTCTCTCAGTCCTGCTCTTTTCTGCTAATCTTTTCTTGGCTGAAATCGAACGTCCCGATCTCCTATCGCGAGGATTTTCTAATTATTATATTGTTCGTGCCCTTAGTTTGCCAGCCTTTTTAGGTTATAGTGCCAACCAATCCTATAGCGCCAACAAAGAACGTGCCAAGGCCTCTGAGACCGACCTGCAACCCATTACAGATTATGTCCAAGAACATTCGACTAAGCCTAATCCAGACTATTTTGGATTAGCCAAAGGGAAAAATGTGATTTATCTCCACTTGGAAAGTTTCCAGCAGTTCCTACTGGACTATAAACTCAACATAGATGGAACTGATCATGAAGTCACTCCCTTCCTTAATTCCCTCTACCATTCGCAATCAACCCTAGCCTTTTCGAATATCTTTAACCAAGTCAAGGCTGGTAAGACCTCAGATGCGGAAACCATGCTGGAGACTGGTTTGTTTGGACTTGACCAAGGTTCCTTCATGGTCAACTATGGAGGTACCAATACCCAGCAGGCTGCGCCTTTTATCCTATCAAAAAATGGCTACCAATCAAGTGCAGTCTTTCATGGTAATATTGGGACCTTCTGGAACCGAAATACAACCTACAAACAATGGGGCTACCAATACTTCTTTGATGCTTCCTATTTTACCAAGCAAGACAGTAGCAATTCTTTCCAATATGGTTTAAATGATAAAATCATGATGAAAGATTCTATCCAATATCTAGAGCACTTGCAGCAGCCTTTTTATGCTAAGTATATCACGGTGTCCAATCACTATCCCTATGCTAGCAATCTGACAGGCGATGAGCTTGGTTTCCCACTGGCTAAAACCAAAGATGAAACAATCAATGGCTACTTCCAAACGGCTAACTATCTGGATAGTGCTATCAAGGCCTTCTTTGACTATCTCAAAGAAAGTGGCCTCTATGAAAAATCCATCATCGTCATCTACGGAGACCATTATGGAATTTCTAACTCCCGCAATCCTGACCTGGCTCCCTTGATTGGCAAGACTTCTGAGAACTGGTCGAATTACGACAATGCCATGTTGCAACGAGTGCCTTTTATGGTGGTCATGCCTGGCTATGAAAAAGGACAAATCATCAATACCTACGGTGGACAAATCGATATCTTACCGACTCTCGAACACCTCCTTGGTATTGAGTCCAATTCCTTCCTTCAAGTTGGACAAGATCTTCTGTCTCCAGATCATCAAGAAATCGTTGCCTTTCGGACTGCCAATTCCTTCGTTACACCAAAATACACCAGTTATGACGGACGAACCTACTATACTGAGAGCGGTCTTGAAATCAGCAATCTTGATGAACAAGCTCAGACTGAACTAGACATTGTTCGGCAGGCAGCCAGCCAACAGCTGAAAATCAGCGACCAGATTCAAACTGGCGATTTGATACGTTTCTACCAAGCAGATCATCTTGGAAAAGTTGATACAGAAAGTATTTCTTACCTCAATTCTTTACCAATTCTTCAAAAGATTGAGCAGGAAAAAGGTAGTCAATCAACCAGTCTCTTTAGCCAACGACAAGGTAAGACCAGTACTGACCTTTTCAAGGCACCAAGTTACCAAGAACTCCATCCAGAGTCGGCAGAAACCGAATCAAAATCACAATAAAAAATGCTCTTCCGTCTTGGAGGAGCATTTCTTTTTAAAAATTTATCAAGCAAGCGACCAACTAGCTCATCTTTTTTCTACTTCTGCTAATATGCGTGACAGGTAGTAACGATAGCTAAAAATAGCAAGACCAAACAAGAGGATAAGAGTTCCTACTCCCAAGCTGATGGCAAGGATAGTAGATAGAGACCGAATCAAGAATATGCTCACAAGGGCTGAAATCGACAAGATACCACAATAAATTAAGAGTAAAACAATTTTGACTATACCTTTTGAACGATTCACCAGGTCCGTAATGCTACTCCAATTGGTTGACAGATTTTTCATATCTTTAAAATAATGGTGGCAAGAAAGGCTGACACTGGCAAGAACCCATGCCACAAGAAGGTAAATCATCGAAAGGATAGGCAATCCTAAATAAAGGGAAAGACCAAGTAAAGTCAAGATAGGTAAAAAGGACTGGACAGCAAAGATAATCCAAAATTTCACTTTCACATAACGAGCAAAGTCAAAGGGTAAACTCTTCAGAAAATCAACATTTTCCCTCTCCAAGGATAAGGCAATTGAAGGAAGGCTGGTGATATTGTTATTGACAACTGCTATAAACATTCCCACGAAAAACAAGGGTAACCAGTATCGAGGATGAACGTCTGGAACTAACTGAGAATCTCGGATTGTGGAAATCGGACCAATCATCATGAGATAGGGAAGGAACGCACTTGTAAAAAGCACTGTAACCACGCCGGTTCCCTGTCCCAAGAGGGAGAGGTTGTAGCGCAAAACCATGCGGAAAAATCCCTTTTTAGTAGTTGAAATCCTCTCCTTACTGCGACGTTCTTTCTTGACCTTCTCCTCACTGTTAAGCAGGATAACGTCATAAAAACGAGGCAAAACCTTCTTTTTGCTCAAGTAAAGCAAGAAAACAGTTAGAATTATCCAAGCGAGCAGACCCAGGATGGCTTCTGTTGAAAAAGGCTCCACTGCTATTTTGTAAAAGAGATGAATAGGATAAAGAAGAAGTGGAATTTCTTTAGTCTGATTACCTATACCTCTAGAAGTGGACTGGACAAAGAAGACAAATAATAAAGGTATGAGAACCCCTATCCCAATCATCACATTCGCAAAAATAGACTGATACTTTCTAAAAAGCGCAGTTTGAGCCAAGAAATGCACTGCCACTATCATCACTAAAGCCAAAGAGACAAATAATAAGACCAAGGACAGCAGCATCAAAGGCAAACCCAGCCACAGAGAAGGGGCTAGCCTAATGTAGAGGACTAGAAAATAAGCTAGGATTGGTACAATTCCAGGCAGAGCTGGCAAGAGGACAGACAGACCTTTGGCAATTATAATCTCTGATTCTTTAAAAGCATAGGGCCTATACGATGCCAAGTCCTTACTCTCATAAAAGACATTGTAAAAAGCTGTTAAAGAAGTTGAAAAGACAAGCAGCAGTAAAAAAGAAATCATTCCACTAAAATAAATGGGGTTTTCCTCAAAAGGAAAATGAATGGCTATATTACTAAAAGCGATGAGCACCAAGAGACTAGAAAAAATGTAAGAACTTAGGACTCTAGCGGAAACATTTACTTTTTTCCCAGGATTCTTAGCCTGCTTCTTTCGTAGGTTAGCCAGATTAGCTTCTTGAGATGAATAGAGAATATTGATATCCACTAATTTTTTAATGACCTTGAGACGCATCTGAAACCTCCTCTTTTCTACCAGCAAGGCTAAGGTAGATACTTTCCAAAGACTGGTCTGGGTGGTCTTTTCTCAAGTCCTCCACGCTACCACAATAAATCAAATGCCCCTTTTTCAAAATGGCAATCCGATCACAGACTTGCTCGGCCACCTCTAGAACATGGGTTGAAAACAAGACCGTCTTGCCTTTTTGTGCATGTTCCTTCATCATCTGCTTCAAATCAAAGGCAGCCTGGGGATCCAAACCAGTCAAGGGTTCGTCCAAGACCCAAATATCAGGATCAGACAAGAGTGCCCCTATGACAAAGACTTTCTGACGCATTCCGTGAGAAAAAGTTTCAATGACCTGATAGCGATTTTCAGCAAAATCAAAAATTTTCAATAGCCTAGCTAGACTAGCCTCCAAGTCAGAGCTAGTCAGATCATAAGAGGAGGCGATTAATTCCCAAAATTCATTGGCCGTTAAGCGTAAAAATAAGTCAGGCGAGTCTGCTACGTAGCCAATCTTTCGTTTGATAGCCAAGCGATTTTCCGATAAATCCTGACCGTCTACCAAAATACGACCACTGCTGGGCGAAATAATACTGACTAAGGATTTTATAGTAGTCGATTTTCCAGCCCCATTATGGCCAATCAAGCCCATAATCTCCCCATTCTCAATCTGCAAATTGAGATTGCTCAAGGCCTCTTTATCACCATACACCTTACTAACATTTTGAAATTCAATCATGAGAAATCTCCTCTCTTTATCTATGTAATTTACTATAATTATAGCGCTTTCATTTTAAAAATCAACATTTTATATAAAATAGTCAAAAACTTATTATTCAGTTTTACGCAAACGTTTGAGCTAACCGATACTTTATGATAGAATAAAGAACAAGATTGACAAGTAAGAGGAAACATCATGCAAAATCAAACACTCATGCAATACTTTGAATGGTATCTGCCCCACGACGGCCAGCACTGGACGCGTCTAGCTGAAGATACTCCACACCTAGCCGATCTCGGTATCAGCCATGTCTGGATGCCACCAGCTTTTAAAGCTACCAACGAAAAAGATGTAGGCTATGGGGTCTATGACCTATTTGACCTTGGTGAGTTCAACCAGAAAGGGACTGTCCGCACCAAGTATGGTTTCAAAGAAGACTATCTTCAAGCCATTCAAGCACTAAAAGCACATGGGATCCAGCCTATGGCCGATGTGGTACTCAATCACAAGGCTGCTGCCGATCACATGGAAGCCTTTCAAGTCATCGAAGTGGATCCGGTTGACCGTACAGTCGAGCTCGGAGAACCCTTCACCATCAATGGCTGGACTAGCTTTACCTTCGATGGTCGCCAAGATACCTATAATGACTTTCACTGGCACTGGTACCACTTCACAGGTACAGACTACGATGCTAAACGCCGTAAATCAGGAATTTATCTGATTCAAGGAGACAACAAGGGCTGGGCCAACGAGGAATTGGTCGATAATGAAAATGGTAACTACGACTACCTCATGTATGCCGACCTAGACTTTAAACATCCTGAAGTCATCCAAAATATCTATGACTGGGCTGACTGGTTCATGGAAACGACTGGTGTAGCTGGTTTCCGCTTGGATGCCGTTAAACACATTGACTCTTTCTTCATGAGCAATTTTATCCGTGATATGAAGGAAAAATACGGTGAGGATTTCTATGTTTTTGGTGAATTCTGGAATCCTGACAAGGAAGCCAATCTAGACTATCTTGAAAAAACGGAAGAACGATTCGACCTTGTTGATGTTCGTCTCCACCAGAATCTCTTTGACGCCAGTCAAGCTGGCGCAAACTATGACCTTCGTGGTATTTTCACAGATAGCTTGGTTGAACTCAAACCTGACAAGGCTGTAACCTTTGTCGACAACCACGATACCCAACGTGGTCAGGCTCTTGAGTCTACTGTTGAAGAATGGTTCAAACCAGCAGCCTATACTCTCATTCTATTACGCCAAGATGGCCTTCCATGTGTCTTTTACGGAGACTACTATGGGATTTCAGGGCAGTATGCTCAACAAGATTTCAAAGAAGTCCTTGACCGCCTCCTAGCTATCCGAAAAGATTTGGCTTATGGAGAACAAAATGACTACTTTGATGATGCTAACTGTATCGGTTGGGTACGCTCAGGTGCTGAAAATCAATCCCCAATCGCAGTCTTGATTTCAAATGACCAAGAAAACAGCAAATCAATGTTTGTCGGCCAAGAATGGGCTAACCAAACCTTTGTAGATTTACTTGAAAACCACCTAGGTCAAGTTACAATTGATGAGGAAGGTTATGGACAATTTCCAGTCTCAACTGCTTCGGTAAGTGTCTGGGCAGCCAATACAATCTAATTGCCAATGATTATCAAGCCAGATCCAAACGGATTTGGCTTTTTTGTAGTCAAAAAGACCTACCCACCAAATGGATAGATCTTTATACTCAATGAAAATCAAACAGCAAACTAGGAAGCTAGTCGCAGGTTGCTAAAAACACAGTTTTGAGGTTGTAGATAAGACTGACGAAGTCAGTTACCTATACCTACGGCAAGGCGAAGCTGACATTGTTTGAAATTGATTTTCGAAGAGTATTACTTGATTACAATTTACCTGCTACTGCATCCAACAATTCTTGGATCTTAGCTTGGTTGCTTCCTCCTGCCATGGCCATGTCTGGTTTACCACCACCACGTCCATCGACGATTGGTGCCAATTCTTTGACAAGGTTTCCTGCATGAAGGTCTTTTGTCTTACTTGCTACAAGGACATTGACTTTGTCACCGATAGCAGCAACTAGGACAAGAAGATCAGAGTAGTCTTTTTGTTTCCAGTTATCTGCAAAAGTACGAAGGGCACCAGCATCTGATACAGACACTTGACTAGCAATGTAACGGTGACCATTGACTTCCTTCACATCCTTGAAGATATCGCCTGCAGCTGCAGCTGCAGCTTTTTCTTTCAACTCAGCATTTTCTTTTTGCAATTGACGAAGTTGTTCTTGAAGTCCTTCTACCTTGTGAGGCACTTCCTTGACTTGAGGTGCTTTCAAGGTTGCTGCGACAGCTTTAAGAGCGTCTTCTTGTTCACGGTAGGCTTCAAAGGCTTCCTTACCAGTCACTGCCAAGATACGGCGAGTTCCTGATCCGATCCCTTCTTCTTTGACAATCTTGAAGAGACCAATCTCAGAAGTGTTGCCAACGTGGGTACCACCACAAAGCTCGATAGAGTAGTCACCGATAGTAACAACACGGACTTCCTTGCCGTATTTCTCACCAAAGAGAGCCATAGCCCCCATTTCTTTAGCAGTGTCAATATCCGTTTCAACTGTCTTCACTTCAAGAGCTTCCCAGATTTTCTCGTTGACTTGCTGCTCAATCGCACGTAATTCTTCAGCAGTCACTGCTTGGAAGTGGGTAAAGTCAAAGCGAAGGAATTCAACTTCGTTAAGAGATCCTGCTTGTGTTGCGTGGTTTCCAAGAATATTATGAAGGGCAGCGTGAAGCAAGTGAGTCGCAGTGTGGTTTTTCATGACACGGTGACGACGATTTGTATCAATTGCCAAGGTATATTCTTGGTTCAAGGCAAGCGGTGCAAGGACTTCAACTGTATGAAGAGCTTGTCCGTTTGGAGCTTTTTGAACATTTGTTACAGTAGCCACGACCGAACCAGACTCATCCAAGATTTGTCCGTGGTCTGCAACCTGTCCACCCATTTCAGCGTAGAATGGAGTTTCCGCGAAGATAAGTGAGGCAATCCCTTCTGAAACAGCTTCTACTTCTGCATTGTCAGCCACGATAGCGACCAATTTAGAAGACAATTGTGATGCTTCATAGTTAAAGCGACTTTCCACTGTGATGTTTTGGAGGGTTTCATTTTGCATACCCATTGAACCACCTTTGACAGCTGACGCACGCGCGCGTTCTTGCTGTTCTTTCATGGCTGCTTCAAAGCCTTCACGGTCCACAGTCATCCCAGCTTCTTCAGCGATTTCTTCAGTCAGTTCAACTGGGAATCCATATGTATCATAGAGTTTGAAAACATCTGAACCAGCAATGACAGATTGACCTTTTTCTTTCAAGTCAGCTACAATGCCTTGGGCAAAGTGTTGACCTGAGTGAAGGGTACGAGCAAATGATTCTTCTTCACTCTTAACGATTTTTTCGATAAAGTTACGTTTTTCAAGCACTTCTGGGTAGTAGCTTTCCATGATTTTTCCAACGGTTGGAACGAGTTTGTAAAGGAAAGGCTCGTTGATTCCCAATTTTTGACCATGCATAGACGCACGACGGAGAAGACGGCGAAGGACGTAACCACGACCTTCATTTCCTGGAAGGGCACCATCACCGATGGCAAATGACAATGAACGGATGTGGTCAGCGATAACCTTGAAGCTCATGTTGTCGCCATCTTGGTCGTAGACCTTACCAGACAATTTCTCCACTTCACGAATGATCGGCATGAAGAGGTCTGTCTCAAAGTTTGTCTTAGCCCCTTGGATAACTGCTACCAAACGCTCCAAACCAGCGCCCGTATCAATGTTCTTGTGTGGCAATTCCTTGTACTCGCTACGAGGAACAGCAGGGTCTGCGTTAAATTGTGATAAAACGATGTTCCAGATTTCGATATAACGGTCGTTTTCAATATCTTCTGCAAGTAGGCGAATACCGATATTTTCTGGGTCAAAAGCTTCCCCACGGTCAAAGAAGATTTCTGTATCTGGTCCAGAAGGTCCTGCACCGATTTCCCAGAAGTTGTCCTCGATTGGAATCAAGTGACTTGGATCCACTCCCACTTCAATCCAACGGTTGTATGAATCTTTATCATCTGGATAGTAGGTCATGTAAAGTTTTTCCGCTGGGAAATCAAACCATTCTGGGCTTGTCAAAAGCTCATAAGCCCAAGTGATCGCTTCGTCACGGAAGTAATCCCCGATAGAGAAGTTCCCCAACATTTCAAACATGGTATGGTGACGAGCAGTTTTCCCTACGTTCTCGATATCGTTGGTACGGATAGCTTTTTGAGCATTGGTAATACGCGGATTTTCAGGGATAATGGTCCCGTCAAAGTATTTCTTAAGGGTTGCTACCCCAGAGTTGATCCACAAAAGAGTTGGGTCATTTACAGGAACCAAGCTCACTGATGGTTCTACAGAGTGACCTTTGGTCGCCCAGAAATCAAGCCACATTTGGCGTACTTGTGCACTAGATAGTTGTTTCATATTGTCTCCTTATTTACTTGTTTAATGTGATTGGCTTTCCAGCATTTCCACATAGTCAATCGCGACACAGAGGGAAATGACTAGGTCTGCATAAGAGTCCTCAAGAACCGTTACGGTATAGGTAGAGGTCAGATGGAAGAGTTCCTTCTTAATTTCTGCAATCATCTGATTACGATCATCCAGCAATTTGAAATCCAAATCCCAGATATTGCCCTCGATACGAAGTCCCAGATTATCAAACTCATACTTATCTCGCCAGAAGGTCAACTTCTTACGAATAACAAAACTCGAGCCATCCCGAAGCTGAATCTCAAAACGAGGAAGCAAGGTCAAGATTTCTTTACTGATCTGACTGACCTGTTCACCATTAGCATCATAGATGATAAAAGTTTTGGGAATCTTAAAAAATGATCCCTCCACCTGATAGGCGATTTCTCCCCGGTCATCCTTGATAGCGAAGCGTTCGCCTCCAAGACGAAACTTTTGTTTGACAAGAAATGTTTTCATCAACACCTCCAAAAAATCAAAAGACAAGCTCATATCACGAAGGGCGAAAAACCGCGGTACCACCTTCATTCAATGAACTTGTCATTCTCTTGTTCTTATGCAATTGTATGATTGAGTAGCATGACTTCCTAGCTTAGATGGCTCGCAGCACCGCCATTTCTCTGGACTAAGACAAGTGAAAATCAATTCTCAACTTTCTTATTATAACGTTTTTTTAAGTCTGCGTCAACTGGAAATCATCTCCGTTGAATCAGAGCCATTCCCTACATCTCAGATTACTTTTTCAGGATATATTTTTTCTTACTACCATTTTTCTTTTTATCCCAACTTTTATCCCACATTTTCGAATTGTTAAAAATAGCTTCGAAAAGATTTACAAATATAAAGTACCCTATCACCAAATGTATGGAATCAGTTGTTAGGTATTGTCGATCCAAACCATCCTTTAGAGAGAATAGTATAACAGTTTGCTGAACAGTCAAAAAGGCTGGCCAAAAAAATTTTTTGAAAAAAGTAGACATTTTCATTATTTGTTACCGCTTTCTGTAAGGTTAAGCTTAGTATACTACTAGGTAAGCAAATAAGCAACTATCATAGAAAAACATACAGTTACAAAAATCGACTTTTACATAAAAAAACGAACCAGCTTGACTGATTCGTTTCTTACGTTTAGCCTCCTACTTCCGATACATTTTAAACTGTAGGAAGAGGTCGCTATATTTTCCTGTCCATTTATGGTCAAATTTCTCATAAACTTCTAGGTGTTTCATAGTTTCAGCATCTGGATAGAAGGCTTTATCTTCTTTTTTCTCCTCTGGGAGCAATTCCTTAGCTGGTAGGTTTGGTGTTGAATAGCCGACATACTCTGCATTTTTGAGTGCATTTTCGGGTTTCAACATAAAGTTGATAAAGGCATAGGCTGCATCTTGGTTTTTGACTGTTTTGGGAATGACCATATTGTCAAACCAAAGGTTGCTGGCTTCTGTCGGTACCACATAGCGTAGATTTTCGTTTTTTTCTAGCATTTGGCTGGCTTCACCAGAGAAGGTCACGCCGATTGCAGCGTTGTTCTGAATCATGTAACCCTTCATCTCATCTGCAACGATGGCCTTGATATTTGAAGTCAGTGTATAGAGCTTATCCACTGTTTCTTCCAACTGCTGGGGATCCTTGGAGTTGAGGCTGTAGCCAAGGGAGTTGAGCCCCAGTCCCAGCACCTCACGCGCCCCATCAAAGAGCATGATGGAGTTCTTATACTCTGGCTTCCAGAGGTCATCCCAATGCTCAGGCGCTTCCTCTACCATTGTTTCATTGTAGACAATTCCCAAGGTTCCCCAGAAGTAAGGGATGGAGAATTTATTACCCGGGTCAAAGGACTGGTTGAGGAACTCTGGTCCGATATTTTCAAGACCTTCAAGTTTTGAATAGTCAAGCGGGACCAAGAGGTCTTCATCCTTCATCTTGTTAATCATGTATTCACTAGGAATGGCAATATCGTAGGTCGTTCCACCCTGCTTGATCTTGGTATACATGGCTTCGTTGGAATCAAAGGTCTCGTACTGGACTTGGATTCCTGTTTCTTCTGTGAATTGCTCCAAGAGTTCAGGATCGATATAATCACCCCAGTTGTAAATGACCAGTTTTTGACTATCTCGACTATTGATTTTACTATCGAGATGAGTCGCAATTCCCCATAAGACAAGGATAATGGCTGCAATTCCCGCTAAAAATGAATAGAGTTTTTTCATGCTTGCTCCTCCTTCTCACGTGAGATAAAGTAATATCCAACCACTAGGATAATACTAAAGAGAAAGACAAGGGCAGACAGGGCATTGATTTCTAGCGAAATCCCCTTACGAGCACGAGAGTAAATCTCGACTGATAGGGTTGAAAAGCCATTTCCCGTTACAAAGAAGGTCACGGCAAAGTCATCTAGCGAATAGGTGAAGGCCATGAAATAACCTGCAATGATAGACGGAGTCAGGTAAGGAAGCATGATTTCCTTGAACATCTGAAACTGACTAGCACCTAGGTCATAGGCCGCATGAATCATGTCACCGTTCATTTCCTTAAGACGAGGCAAGACCATCAAGACCACGATAGGAATCGAAAAGGCCACATGACTAGAAAGAACTGTCAAAAAGCCAAGTGAAAATTTGAGTTGAGTAAAGAGAATCAAGAAGCTGGCACCAATCATAACATCAGGCGCAACCATAAGGATATTATTAAGTGAAAGAAAGGCTTCTTGGTATTTCTTACGAGACTGGTAAATGTAAATAGCTCCAAAAGTCCCGATAATCGTCGCTATCAATGCTGACAGAAAGGCCAAGAAAAAGGTCTGGGTCACAATTAACATAAGGCGACCATCACCAAACATAGTTTTAAAATGACTCAAACTAAAGCCTGTAAAGCTATTCATGTCGTTGCCTGCATTAAAGGCATAACCAATCAGGTAAAAAATGGGCAGGTAGAGGACAAGAAAGACTAGTCCCAGATAAAGATTGGCAAATTTTTTCATCGTTCTCTCCTTTCCTTGGTCACCCACATGGTGATGAACATGGTCAGAATGAGAATCACACCGATGGTTGAACCCATACCGTAGTTGTCATTGGTCAGGAAGTTCTGCTCAATGGCTGTTCCCAGCGTGATAACGCGGTTCCCACCAATCAAACGGGTCAGCATGAAGAGACTCAAGCTTGGAATAAAGACCGACTGAACTCCACTTCGCACGCCGTTCATAGACAGAGGGAAGATGACATGACGGAAGGTCTCCCATTTGGTCGCACCAAGATCGTAGCTGGCATTGATGAGATTGTTATCCATATCATCCAAGACATTGAAAATCGGCAATATCATAAATGGAAGCTCGATGTAGCTTGCGACAAAAATAAAGGAGAAATCGGTAAAGAGCAATTGCTGTGAACCGATTCCGATAAATTCCAAGAATTGGTTAATAGAGCCATTTTGACCAAAAATCCCGATAAAGGCATAGGCCTTGAGGAGCAAATTGATCCAGGTTGGCAGGATAATCAGCATAAGCCAGAGTTGACGGTGCTTGAGGCGGGTCAAAAAGAGGGCTGTTGGATAGCTGATAAGCAAGGTCACAAAGGTCACAATTCCTGCATAGAGTACAGAGTTGAAACTCATTTTTAGATAAGTCAAGTTTTGTGACGCAAAGTAGGACTTATAGTTTTCTAAACTAAACTGGCCTTCGATGTTGAAAAAGGATTGACCGAAAATCAAGACCAAGGGTGCCAACACAAAGAGGACAATCCAGAGCATATAGGGCACTACAAAGAGTTTAGAGCTTGTTTTCTTCATCTCTTTCCTCCTCGATTGCATTGATCAGACCTGCTTCTTGCTCTTCGATTTCTACGTATTCTTCGATACGAGCATCAAACTCTTCTTCGGTTTCGTTGAGACGCATGATATGGATGTCTTCTGGTTCAAAGTCCAGACCGATTTCCTCACCCACAATGGCCTTACGGGTTGAGTGGATCATCCATTCATTCCCAAGTTCGTCATAGGCGATAATTTCATAGTGCACCCCACGGAAGAGCTGGGTATCCACCTTAACTTGGAGCTTGCCTTCTTCAGGAAGGGTAATGCGCAAGTCCTCTGGACGAATCACGACCTCAACAGGTTCATTCGGCTTCATCCCCCCATCAACTGCTTCGAAGCGTTTGCCGTTAAACTCAACCAAGTAGTCCTCAATCATGGTTCCTGGCAAGATATTTGACTCACCGATAAAGGTGGCAACAAAGTGGTTGATTGGCTCATCATAGATATCCACAGGTGTTCCAGACTGGACAATCTCGCCATCATTCATGACGAAAATCCAGTCACTCATGGCAAGAGCTTCTTCCTGATCGTGAGTGACAAAGACAAAGGTAATGCCCAATCGTTGTTGTAGTTCACGCAGTTCATACTGCATGTCTGTTCTTAATTTCAAGTCCAGCGCTGACAAAGGCTCGTCCAACAAAACCACACGAGGTTGGTTGATGATGGCACGGGCAATAGCCACACGCTGACGTTGTCCTCCAGAAAGTTTACGGATAGAACGCTTCTCGTAACCTTCCAACTGAACCATCTTGAGAACTTCCGCTACGCGTTGCTCGATTTCTTTCTTATCAATTTTACGCAAGCGAAGTGGAAAAGCAACATTTTCAAACACATTCATATGTGGAAACAAGGCATAAGATTGGAAAACGGTATGGACGTCTCGCTTGTTGGTTGGGATGTCGTTGATACGAACACCGTCCAGCAAAATATCTCCTGTCGTCGCATCCAGTAAACCTGCAATGATGTTAAGGATGGTTGATTTCCCTGAACCAGATGCGCCTAAAAGGGTGTAGAATTTCCCTTCTTCCAACTCAAAGTTGATGTCTTTGAGAACCTTGGTGTTGCTGTCTTCAAAAACTTTAGAGACGTTTTTGAATTCAATAATTGGTTTTTTCAATTGTCATTTATTCCTTCTTTTTCATAGATTAACAGATCAGGGCTCTGTCAGGCCACTACTACCTCGTGTAGGAGATTGAACTGCCTACATTCTTCTGCACTAACGATAGGCTTTCACCCCCTTTCCATGACATAGCAGCAGCTTTTCAAATACAGCTTCTTACTTGCTTTCACCTAAAATACGGACTTCTCTCTCAAGAGTAACGCCAGAGTGTTCCTTGACTTTTTCGATAACAGACTCAATCAAGTCTTCGTAGTCTTTGGCCGTTCCATCTGCGACATTGATCATAAATCCTGCATGCTTTTCTGACACTTCTACGCCACCGATACGATAGCCTTTCAAGCCAGCTTCTGAAATTAATTGACCTGCAAAATGACCTACTGGACGCTTAAAGACCGAACCACAAGATGGATATTCTAAAGGTTGCTTGAGTTCACGTAGATGCGTCAAGCGATCCATTTCTTGCTTGATAACCTGATGGTTTCCTGGAGCAAGGGAAAATTTAGCTGACAAGACAACTGCACCAGACTCCTGAATGGCTGAATGGCGGTACCCAAAAGCCAAGTCCTTGGCAGACAGAGTCTCGATTTCTCCGTCCTTAGTCAAGATTTTACAAGACTGTAAGATATGGGCAATCTCGCCACCATAGGCACCTGCATTCATAAAGACAGCACCGCCGACGCTCCCCGGAATGCCACAAGCAAATTCAAAACCAGTCAAACTATGACGAAGGGCAATGCGAGTTGTTTCAATCAAGTTAGCACCAGCTTCTGCTTCGATGGTATAGCCATCAACGGAAACATTATTGAGCTTGTCACACAAGATGACAAATCCACGAATTCCACCATCACGAACAATGATGTTGCTGGCATTTCCAAGAACCATCCAAGGGATGTCTTCTTGATTGGCAAATTTGACAACGCGAGCTAACTCAAAACGATTTCGTGGAAAGACCAGATAATCAGCCTCTCCACCTACTTTTGTATAACTATAGCTATGCAAGGGTTCCTTGAAACGGATATCAATCCCTTCTAAGATTTCAAGCATTTTTTCTTTTACTGACATGACACTCTTCCTTTTACAAAATTCATTCCATTATACCATTTTTAAGACCATTTGACGACCCTAAAAAAATCTTGGGCTTACTTTAAACAAAAAAGAGGTTTCCCCTCTTTTTATGATTTTTTGCAAAAGATTGCCTTGGTTCCATAGGCAAGCAGAACAAGTTCAAGTGCTAGGACAACTTCAACCAAGACTGGATTGGTCAACCAGCCAACTTGGGCAAGAGATGGTGCCAGGTCAAAGAAGGCATGTAGTCCATAGGCCGCTAGGAGATAAATCCATTTCTTCTGGCGAACAGCTTGGTAAACCCAAACAGTCAAGAGTAATTGGAAACCTAGCGCCAAGATTCGCTCAAAACCAAGCAAATAAATCTGCCAGACTGATAGCGACTGAATAGTTTTCAACATATTTTCAGACAGCAATTGCATAACCTGTGGATTTTGCGTTTGAACTGCTGAGAGAACGAAGTAGAGATTAAGCAAACTAGTAAGACCTAGGAAAATCAACTCCAAGCCACCATGCCCCAATCCATAAGCCAAGGCATCCGCCTTTTCCAAATTTCTCTTTTTCTCCAACCATTTGAAGAAAATAAGACGAGCAGTTTCCTCAAAAAATGCTGCCATGGCTAGGCCATAGATGATATAGACAAGCGGATGGTCTTGCAAGAGGGCAATACTACCGTCTTTTTGAGGATGCAAAACCAAGATATGCACCAGTTTTTCTAAAATCTGTGAAGAGACAAAGAAGGCAACAGCCCCCAAGCCCAAAACAGCTAAATTAATCTGGTATTTCTTTTTGGCATACCAAATACTCCCTATCAAGAAAGCTAGCAACAACACCATGGTAATGATAATATGAATGGTCATTTTCTTCTCCTATTCCGCCTTTTCAATATCTTTTTTCATCTCGTCAACATTGAACTTAGCAAACAAGTATTGACGATCTTGGACTGGAAAACGTTGATCCAACTGGTCAACAGCTCCCACCTCAATAATGCCTTCCTTGATGACAAAGTCCATGACATGCCCACCGAAGGTCAAATCATCTGAGATGAAGTGTAGATGATAGCCTGCCACACTGACTCCATGGAAAATCTCTGGCGTCCAGAAACCAACGATGGTTCCTGCTACATTGTCTCGACGATATTCAGGTTGATGGGTTGCGACCTCAGCAAACTTGGTATCTGGTGTCGACTTGGGAATCATACGCACATGCATATGCGAAAATTCCCCACGAATCTTGATAGAACGGAAAAGATTTTCCCCGTCATAATAAGACTCGATTCGCTCTTCCAATTCCTTGTCTGTCATCTCAAAGCGCTGGCGGAAAATGACCTCTGCCTGATGCGGTACTACTGCTGCATAAGGAATAAGGGCATCTGGTGATACTTCCACAATTTCTGGCTGATCTCCTGAGCCTTTGGCCTGGTAGGCCTTGCCATCCAATACAATCAATTCCCCATCAATAGAATCCAAGGTTCCCAAACCAAGGTCACCATGCTCTAGCAATTCTCCCACTGTCATGGTACCGCCATAAAGGCCTGCCATCAAGGCTCCAAGGGTATTGTATTGAAATAATTTCACTGGTTCCTGCACGTTCTTATCCATTCACTTTCTTGTCTGTTATTCTATAAATCTTACTCCTAAGTATACCACATTTGCCCCTAGATGTGAACGAGAGAAACACTCTAGACATTGCCAAGAAGGAAAAAAAAGGGTACAATGTAACAAAATCAAGGGAGGTCTGGAATGAAGAAACAAAGCAAGTACCAAGAGGTTGTTTCCTATCTGAAAAACGGTATAGAGTCTGGACGATTTCCAACGGGAAGTCGCCTGCCTTCTATCCGTCAACTGAGCCTTGACTTTCACTGTAGCAAGGACACCATTCAGAGAGCCCTTCTGGAATTACGGCACGAACAATACCTCTATGCCAAGCCCCAGAGTGGCTACTATGTATTAGAACAAGGGGAACACCAGGATCTAGAAATCGAAGTCACTGACGAACATGCCAGTGCCTATGACGATTTCCGACTCTGTATCAATGAAACCTTGATTGGCCGGGAAAACTACCTCTTCAACTACTATGACAACCATGAAGGATTAGAAGACTTAAGACAATCCATTCATAAACTCCTCTTTGACCAAGCTCTCTACTGCAAGGCTGATCAACTGGTACTGACTTCTGGAACCCAGCAAGCCTTGTTTATCCTTTCTCAAATATCCTTTCCTAGCCAAGCCAAGGAAATCTTGGTGGAACAGCCGACCTACCATCGGATGAATCGCCTCTTAATTGCTCAAGGTCTGGACTATCAAACGATCGAACGAGGCATTGATGGAATTGACTTGGAGGAACTGGAAGGCCACTTCAAAACAGGAAAAATTAAGTTTTTCTACACCATTCCTCGTTTCCACTATCCTCTGGGGCATTCCTATTCTGAGCAGGACAAACGGGCTATTCTTGACTTAGCTGCCAAGTATGGTGTCTATATCGTAGAGGACGACTATCTGGGTGATTTGGACTCCAAGAAGGGCCAGACCTTCCACTATCTGGATACAGAAAAGCGCGTCATTTATATCAAGTCCTTCTCAACCAGCCTCTTTCCAGCCCTGCGGATAACAGCACTCATTCTTCCAAATGCTATCAAGGAAGCCTTTGTCGCCTACAAAAATATCCTAGACTACGACAGCAACCTCATCATGCAAAAGGCCCTGTCACTCTATATTGACAGTCAATTATTTGAGAAAAATCGGCTAGCTCGCTTGTCCAATCAGGAAACTTACCAAAAACAACTCGAGGAAAGCTTAACTAAAACATCTTGTCCCCTCCCTCACTTTCCCCTACACGATGGTTTATTGCTAGACCTTAGACAGTATCCTAAAATTGCTAGTCTCAAACACAGTCAACTGGGCTTGGACTTCTTTGAAGAGGCTTACTTGGATACCTGTCCTTATCAATTTGCCAAGGTATCCTTAGACAATCTGGAAAAGGTTTTAAACTATTTAAAAGCAGAATTGGATTGACTTCCAACTCTGCTTTTTTCTTATACTCTTCGAAAATCAAATTCAAACCACGTCAGCGTCGCCTTACCGTAC
>NZ_JVLX01000013.1:0-17329 GCF_001070815.1 Streptococcus pseudopneumoniae
GAAAATCAAATTCAAACCACGTCAGCGTCGCCTTACCGTACTCAAGTACAGCTTACGGCTAGCTTCCTAGTTTGCTTTTTGATTTTCATTGAGTATAAGTCAAGTAATCACTTTGAAGTTTCAAAGCTTAATTTTAAGTTTTCTTTAAGAAAACTATATTATTCTGAAGAACTCTAAAATTTCACAGCCATTTCTAGTAATGCCTACAGAATTCCTAGTCACTACTAGAAATGGACTAGTTTCTTTGAATAATGGAACTGCTTAATCCTCCTATTCTAGAACGGGAGGGCCGGTATTTCTTTCATGATAGGACTAGATTGTGGTATAATAGAGAGAATAAGTTTTTTTAGTAAGACAAAGGAGAAAATAGATGATTTATGCAGGAATTCTTGCTGGTGGAACTGGCACACGTATGGGAATCAGTAACTTGCCAAAACAATTTTTAGAGCTAGGTGATCGACCTATCTTGATTCATACAATTGAAAAATTTGTCTTGGAACCAAGTATTGAAAAAATTGTAGTTGGGGTTCATGGAGACTGGGTTTCTCATGCAGAAGATCTTGTAGATAAATATCTTCCTCTTCATAAGGAACGCATCATCATTACAAAGGGTGGTGCTGACCGCAATACAAGTATTGAGAAAATCATTGAAGCCATTGATGCTTATCGTCCGCTTACTCCAGAGGATATCGTTGTTACCCACGATTCTGTTCGTCCATTTATTACACTTCGCATGATTCAAGACAATATCCAACTTGCCCAAAATCATGACGCAGTGGACACAGTGGTAGAAGCGGTTGATACTATCGTTGAAAGTACCAATGGTCAATTCATTACAGATATTCCAAATCGTGCTCACCTTTATCAAGGACAAACACCTCAAACATTCCGTTGCAAGGACTTCATGGACCTTTATGGCTCTCTTTCTGCTGAAGAGAAGGAAATCTTGACAGATGCATGTAAAATCTTTGTGATCAAAGGAAAAGATGTGGCCTTAGCCAAAGGTGAATACTCAAATCTGAAGATTACAACCGTAACAGATTTGAAGATTGCAAAAAGTATGATTGAGAAAGACTAGTAAAATGATTAATCAAATTTATCAACTAACTAAGCCTAAGTTTATCAATGTCAAATATCAGGAAGAGGCTATTGACCAAGAGAATCATATCCTCATCCGTCCTAATTATATGGCGGTCTGTCATGCGGATCAGCGTTACTACCAAGGAAAACGTGATCCCAAGATTTTGAACAAAAAGCTTCCAATGGCAATGATTCACGAGTCATGTGGAACCGTTATTTCTGACCCGACAGGAACCTACGAGGTTGGGCAAAAAGTTGTCATGATTCCTAATCAGCCTCCTATGCAGAGTGATGAAGAATTCTATGAAAACTACATGACAGGGACTCATTTCTTGTCTAGTGGATTTGATGGCTTTATGAGAGAGTTTGTTTCTCTCCCTAAAGACCGTGTGGTGGCTTATGATGCTATCGAAGATACGGTTGCGGCCATTACAGAGTTTGTCAGTGTCGGTATGCATGCTATGAATCGCCTATTGACTCTTGCTCATAGCAAGCGGGACCGAATCGCCGTTATCGGAGATGGAAGTTTAGCTTTTGTGGTTGCCAATATTATCAACTATACTTTGCCAGAAGCAGAGATTGTGGTTATTGGTCGTCATTGGGAAAAATTGGAACTCTTCTCTTTTGCCAAAGAATGCTATATTACTGATAATATTCCTGAAGATTTGGCCTTTGACCATGCTTTTGAGTGTTGTGGTGGTGATGGTACTGGACCAGCTATTAATGACTTGATTCGCTACATTCGTCCTCAGGGAACGATTCTCATGATGGGAGTTAGCGAGTATAAAGTCAATCTCAATACACGTGATGCCTTAGAAAAAGGCTTGCTCTTAGTTGGATCTTCTCGTTCTGGTCGCATAGATTTTGAAAATGCAATCCAAATGATGGAAGTCAAGAAATTTGCCAATCGTCTTAAAAATATCCTTTATCTAGAAGAACCTGTAAGAGAAATTAAAGATATTCACCGTGTCTTTGCGACCGATTTAAATACAGCCTTTAAAACTGTGTTTAAGTGGGAAGTATAGGTGCTGGAGGTTAATTGTGGAGAAAATCATTAAAGAAAAAATTTCTTCCTTACTTAGTCAAGAAGAGGAAGTCCTCAGTGTTGAACAACTGGGGGGAATGACCAATCAAAACTATTTGGTCAAAACAACAAATAAGCAATACATTGTTAAGTTCTTTGGTAAAGGGACAGAAAAGCTGATCAATCGTCAAGATGAAAAGTACAATCTTGAACTACTAAAGGATTTAGACTTAGATGTAAGAAATTACCTTTTTGATATTGAAGCTGGTATCAAAGTAAATGAGTATATCGAATCTGCGATTACGCTTGATTCAACGTCAATCAAGACCAAATTTGATAAAATTGCTCCAATTTTACAAACCATTCATGCTTCTGGCAAGGAATTAAGAGGAGAATTTGCTCCTTTTGAAGAAATCAAAAAATACGAATCTTTGATTGAGGAAAAAATCCCTTATGCCAACTATGAAGCAGTTAGAGAAGAAGTCTTCTCCTTAGAGAAAAGACTTGCTGACTTAGGTGTTGACAGAAAATCTTGTCATATCGATTTGGTGCCTGAAAACTTTATCGAATCACCTCAAGGACGACTTTATCTTATTGACTGGGAATATTCATCAATGAACGATCCAATGTGGGATTTGGCTGCTCTCTTTTTAGAGTCTGAATTCACTCGTCAAGAGGAAGAAGCCTTCTTATCTCACTATGAGAGTGAGCAAACACCTGTCTCTCGTGAAAAGATTGCCATTTATAAAATTTTACAAGATACTATTTGGAGTCTATGGACTGTCTATAAGGAAGAGCAAGGCGCAGATTTTGGTGACTATGGTGTGAATCGTTACCAAAGAACTGTTAAAGGTTTGTCATATTATGGAGGTTCAGATGAAAACTAAAAATGGAGTTTCTTTTGGTCTACTCTCAGGTATTTTCTGGGGTTTAGGTCTAACGATTAGTGCTTATATCTTTTCGATTTTTACAGATTTGTCGCCCTTTGTGGTGGCCGCTGCTCACGATTTCTTGAGTATCTTTATCTTACTAGCTTTTCTCTTGGTAAAAGAAGGAAAAGTTCGTCTTTCAATTTTCTTAAATATTCGCAATGTTAGTGTGATCATCGGAGCCTTGCTAGCAGGCCCTATCGGTATGCAGGCCAATCTTTATGCGGTTAAGTATATCGGAAGTTCTTTAGCTTCATCTGTGTCGGCTATTTACCCTGCGATTTCGGTTTTATTGGCTTTCTTCTTCTTGAAGCACAAGATTTCAAAAAATACTGTATTTGGGATTGTCTTGATTATTGCAGGGATTATTGCTCAGACCTATAAGGTTGAACAGGTCAATTCCTTCTACATTGGGATTCTCTGTGCTTTGGTTTGTGCTATTGCATGGGGAAGTGAGAGTGTTCTTAGCTCTTTTGCCATGGAAAGTGAATTGAGTGAAATCGAAGCCCTCTTAATCCGTCAAGTAACTTCATTCTTGTCCTATCTTGTGATTGTGCTCTTCTCTCATCAGTCATTTGCAGAAGTGGCCAATGGACAATTGCTAGGTCTTATGATTGTCTTTGCAGCCTTTGATATGATTTCCTATTTGGCTTATTATATCGCTATCAATCGCTTGCAACCAGCCAAGGCTACAGGCTTGAACGTGAGCTATGTAGTATGGACAGTCTTGTTTGCAGTTGTTTTCTTGGGTGCACCGCTAGATATGCTGACAATTATTACGTCACTTGTCGTTATTGCTGGAGTTTATATTATTATTAAAGAATAAAGGAGATTCGTGTGAAAGCCATCATCTTAGCAGCGGGATTGGGAACTCGCTTGCGTCCTATGACTGAAAATACCCCTAAAGCCTTGGTTCAGGTTAATCAAAAACCCTTGATTGAATACCAAATTGAGTTTTTAAAAGAAAAAGGAATCAATGAAATCATCATCATTGTTGGTTACCTTAAAGAACAATTCGATTACTTGAAAGAAAAATATGGTGTTCGCCTCGTCTTCAATGATAAATACGCTGACTACAATAACTTTTACTCTCTCTATCTTGTAAAAGAAGAATTGGCCAATAGCTATGTTATTGATGCCGATAATTATCTCTTTAAAAATATGTTCCGTAATGATTTGACTCGTTCGACTTATTTTAGTGTCTATCGTGAAGATTGTACCAACGAATGGTTCTTGGTCTATGGAGATGACTATAAGGTTCAAGACATTACTGTTGATAGCAAGGCTGGTCGTATCCTTAGTGGTGTATCCTTCTGGGACGCTCCAACTGCAGAAAAGATTGTCAGCTTTATCGACAAGGCTTATGCAAGTGGCGAGTTTGTTGATCTCTACTGGGACAATATGGTTAAGGATAATATCAAAGAGCTGGATGTCTATGTTGAAGAATTAGAAGGCAATAGCATCTATGAAATCGATAGTGTCCAAGATTATCATAAATTAGAAGAAATTCTTAAAAACGAAAATTAAAGATTCCAACATCTGGCTGAAATAGTCGGATGTTTTTTGATTTTTTTACGAATAAATAGATGAGTAGAAAAAGAAATGGAGTTATTTATGAAAATCACAAACTATGAAATCTATAAATTGAAAAAATCAGGTTTGACCAATCAACAGGTTTTGGCAGTTCTAGAATACGGTGAAAATGTCGATCAAGAACTTTTGTTGGGTGATATTGCAGAAATATCAGGTTGCAGAAATCCAGCTGTTTTTATGGAACGTTACTTTCAGATAGACGATGCGCATTTGGAGAAGGAGTTTCAAAAATTTCCATCTTTCTCTATTTTAGATGACTGTTACCCTTGGGATTTGAGTGAAATATATGATGCGCCTGTACTTTTATTTTACAAGGGAAATCTTGACCTCTTGAAATTCCCGAAGGTAGCAGTCGTGGGCAGTCGTGCGTGTAGCAAACAGGGAGCTAAGTCAGTTGAAAAAGTCATTCAGGGCTTGGAAAATGAACTGGTTATCGTCAGTGGCTTAGCCAAGGGCATTGACACAGCAGCTCATATGGCAGCTCTTCAGAATGGCGGAAAAACCATTGCAGTGATTGGAACAGGACTGGATGTGTTTTATCCTAAAGCCAATAAACGCTTGCAAGACTACATCGGCAATGACCATCTGGTTCTAAGTGAATACGGACCTGGTGAACAACCTCTGAAATTTCATTTTCCTGCCCGTAATCGTATCATTGCTGGACTTTGTCGTGGTGTGATTGTAGCAGAGGCTAAGATGCGTTCAGGTAGTCTCATTACCTGTGAGAGAGCAATGGAAGAAGGGCGCGATGTCTTTGCTATTCCTGGTAGCATTTTAGATGGACTATCAGACGGTTGCCATCATTTGATTCAAGAAGGGGCAAAATTGGTCACCAGCGGGCAGGATGTTCTTGCGGAATTTGAATTTTAATACTCTTCGAAAATCTCTTCAAACCACGTCAGCATCACCTTGCCGTAGGTATGGTTACTGACTTCGTCAGTCTCATCTGCAACCTCAAAGCAGTGCTTTGAGCAACCTGCGGTTAGTTTCCTAGTTTGCTCTTTGATTTTCATTGAGTATAAGAAGAAAGTCCGCTTACTAGATAAACTTTTCTTCTATATATAGTAGCTAAGTCTTGACAGTTATGGCAAAATGGTTTACACTTTATAAAGTTTATTACTTTGAAAAGGTGTGATACTGTGGCTACGGCAACAAAAAAGAAAAAATCAACAGTTAAAAAAAATCTAGTAATCGTGGAGTCGCCTGCTAAGGCCAAGACGATTGAAAAATATCTAGGCAGAAACTACAAGGTTTTAGCCAGTGTCGGGCATATCCGTGATTTGAAGAAATCCAGTATGTCTGTCGATATTGAAAATAATTATGAACCGCAATATATCAATATTCGAGGAAAGGGCCCTCTCATCAATGACTTAAAAAAAGAAGCTAAAAAAGCTAATAAAGTCTTCCTTGCGAGTGACCCGGACCGTGAAGGAGAAGCGATTTCTTGGCATTTGGCCCACATTCTCAACTTGGATGAAAATGATGCCAACCGTGTGGTCTTCAATGAAATCACCAAGGATGCAGTCAAAAATGCTTTCAAAGAACCACGCAAGATTGATATGGACTTGGTCGATGCCCAACAGGCTCGTCGTGTATTGGACCGCTTGGTAGGGTATTCGATTTCGCCTATTTTGTGGAAAAAGGTCAAGAAGGGCTTATCAGCAGGGCGCGTACAGTCCATTGCCCTTAAACTCATCATTGACCGTGAAAATGAAATTAATGCCTTCCAGCCAGAAGAATACTGGACAATTGATGCTGCCTTTAAAAAGGGAACCAAGCAATTCCAGGCTTCCTTCTATGGAGTAGATGGCAAAAAGATGAAACTGACTAGCAATGACGAGGTTAAGGAAGTCTTGTCTCGTCTGACTAGTAAAGACTTTTCAGTGGATCAGGTAGATAAGAAAGAGCGCAAACGCAATGCTCCTTTACCTTATACTACTTCATCTATGCAGATGGATGCTGCCAATAAAATCAATTTCCGTACTCGAAAAACCATGATGGTTGCCCAACAGCTCTATGAAGGAATTAATATCGGTTCTGGTGTTCAAGGTTTGATTACCTATATGCGTACCGATTCGACTCGTATCAGTCCAGTAGCGCAGAACGAAGCAGCAAGTTTTATTACTGACCGTTTTGGTAGCAAGTACTCTAAGCATGGTAGCAAGGTTAAAAATGCTTCAGGAGCTCAGGATGCCCACGAGGCTATTCGCCCGTCTAGCGTCTTTAATACACCGGAAAGCATCGCTAAGTATCTGGACAAGGATCAGCTCAAGCTTTATACCCTTATCTGGAATCGTTTTGTGGCGAGCCAGATGACAGCTGCTGTCTTTGATACCATGGCCGTTAAATTGTCTCAAAATGGGGTTCAATTTGCTGCTAATGGTAGTCAGGTTAAGTTTGATGGTTATCTTGCCATTTATAATGATTCTGATAAGAATAAGATGTTACCAGACATGGCTGTTGGAGATGTGGTTAAACAGGTTAATAGCAAACCAGAGCAGCATTTCACTCAACCGCCTGCTCGTTATTCTGAAGCGACACTGATCAAGACCTTGGAGGAAAATGGGGTTGGCCGTCCGTCAACTTACGCACCAACCATTGAAACTATTCAGAAACGTTACTATGTTCGCCTTGCAGCCAAACGTTTTGAACCAACAGAGTTGGGAGAAATTGTTAACAAGCTCATCGTTGAATATTTCCCAGATATCGTAAACGTGACCTTCACAGCTGAAATGGAAGGCAAGCTGGATGATGTCGAAGTTGGAAAAGAGCAGTGGCAACGTGTCATCGATGCCTTTTACAAACCATTCTCTAAAGAGGTTGCCAAGGCTGAAGAAGAAATGGAAAAAATCCAAATTAAGGATGAACCAGCTGGATTTGACTGTGAAGTGTGTGGTAGTCCAATGGTCATTAAACTTGGTCGTTTTGGTAAGTTCTACGCTTGTAGCAATTTCCCAGATTGTCGTCATACCCAAGCAATCGTAAAAGAAATCGGTGTAGAGTGTCCAAGTTGTCATCAGGGACAAATCATTGAACGTAAAACCAAACGCAATCGCCTTTTCTATGGTTGCAACCGCTACCCAGAATGTGAATTTACCTCTTGGGACAAGCCTGTTGGTCGTGACTGTCCAAAATGTGGCAACTTCCTCATGGAGAAAAAAGTCCGTGGTGGTGGCAAGCAGGTTGTTTGCAGTAATGGTGATTACGAAGAAGAAAAGATTAAATAAGAGGAGAGTCCTGAAAGTGAATTTCAGGCTCTTTTTGGTTAGAGCTTGACAAAATTCATCATTGTATGCGAAACTAGAAGAAGATTATTTTAACTAGGAGAAGTTATGCGTTTTATCTATCTTATCATTGGTTTTTTATCACTAGCCTTGGCTATTATTGGGGTTGTTTTACCCTTGTTGCCTACAACGCCTTTTCTTTTGTTGTCTATTGCTTGTTTTTCAAGAAGTTCCAAGCGCTTCGAAGATTGGTTGTATCATACCAAGCTCTATCAAGCATATGTAGCTGATTTTCGCGAGACTAAGTCTATTGCGCGTGAACGTAAGAAAAAAATCGTCGTTTCTATCTACATCTTGATGGGAATTTCCATTTATTTTGCACCTCTTTTACCAGTCAAAATCGGTTTGGGAGCTTTGACCATCTTTATCACCTATTATCTCTTTAAGGTTATTCCAGACAAAGAATAGTTAAAATAGTAGTTATTTGCCTTGATAAAATTGAAAGCATATTCACAACAATATGATATAATAAATTCAAAGTAATCTTCAAGGAGAATCAAATGATTTACGAATTTTGTGCTGAAAATGTGACCTTGCTTGAAAAAGCGATGCAGGCTGGAGCTCGTCGAATCGAACTCTGTGATAATCTTACAGTTGGTGGGACAACACCCAGCTATGGAGTGACTAAGGCAGCGGTTGAATTGGCAGCTAACTACGATACGACCATCATGACCATGATTCGTCCACGTGGTGGCGACTTTGTCTATAATGAACTAGAAATTGCAATTATGCTAGAAGATATTCGGTTGGCTGCTCAGGCTGGAAGTCAAGGAGTTGTATTTGGGGTTTTAACTGCTGATAAGAAGTTGGATAAGCCTAATCTGGAGAAGTTGATAGCTGCGTCAAAAGGAATGGAAATTGTATTTCATATGGCCTTTGATGAATTGAGCGAAGAAGACCAGTTAGAAGCTATTGACTGGCTCAGCCAAGCCGGTGTCACTCGTATACTAACTCGCGCTGGTGTGTCTGGGGATTACTTAGAAAAACGTTTTGCTCACTATCACAGAATTTTAGAGCACGCTAAAGGTAAGATTGAAATTCTACCAGGTGGGGGGATTGACCTTGACAACCGTCAAATCTTTATCGACCAACTGGGCGTGACACAATTGCATGGAACCAAGGTTGTCTTTTAAAAAATAGAAAGGAACTGCTAGCTTTTGGTAGCAGTTTTCACTTATGTTTGAAATTTTTAAATCCTATCAGTTTAATCAAGAAAAGGCTCGTGCCTATGGTTTTGTAGAAAATAGTGGAGTCTGGACCTATAGTTGCCAGATTTTGCAGGGTGATTTTGTCATGACTGTGTCTATCACTGCTGATAATGTGAACTTTCAAGTCTTTGACCAGGAGACTGGTGATCTCTATCCTCAAGTTCATATGGAAAGCATGAGGGGAAGTTTTGTCGGAAATGTCCGTGAGGCTTGTTTGGAGATTCTTTACCAGATTCGGAAGGCTTGTTTTGAGGTACAGGATTTTATCTGCCCTCAGACTAAGCGAATCATGACTCAAGTTCAGGAAAAGTATGGTAATCAGTTGGAGTATTTGTGGGAGAAATCGCCTGATACGGCAGTGTTAAGACATGAAGGCAATAAAAAGTGGTATGCCGTCTTGATGAAAATCTCTTGGGATAAGCTGGAAAAGGGCAGAGAAGGACAGGTGGAAGCAGTCAACCTCAAACATGACCAAGTAGCTGATTTACTTTCACACAAAGGCGTTTATCCAGCTTTTCATATGAATAAACGTTACTGGATTAGTGTGGTACTTGATGATACTTTATCAGATAAAGAAGTATTGGAATTGATAGAAAAAAGTTGGAACTTAACTACTAAAAAATGAAACATTTCAAGGATTTTCAATTAGCAAAATATTCTCTACTGAAGAAATTTTCAGAAAATATTGGATTTTTTCTTGACAAGTACTTTTGCCTATGCTAAAATACTAAACAAGATATCAAACGAAGGAGAAAGTCAAACATGAAAACAGCTAAGTTTAATCAATTTGCTTTGTTGTTGAGGTACTCGGGCTAGTGCAAAAAGCATTAGTCCTGTTTGGCTTACCAAGCGGGAGTAAATCAACATCTCGCTTGGACTTCTAAGCGAGATGTTTTTTTAAAACCACATTTGGAAAAGGGGAAATCTTATGAGAACAGTTGAATTTCTAGATACCAGCCTTCGGGATGGAGAACAGACACCAGGTGTTAACTTTTCAATCAAGGAAAAAATTGCCATCGCAAGACAACTAGAAAAATGGGGCATTTCAGCAATTGAAGCTGGTTTTCCAGCGGCTAGTCCAGACTCATTTACGGCAGTGCAGGAGATTGCTAAGGTCTTGAAGAAAACAGCGGTGACTGGTTTGGCACGTTCGGTCAAGTCTGATATCGATGCTTGCTACGAGGCTCTCAAAGACGCCAAGTATCCACAGGTTCATGTCTTTATCGCTACCAGTCCGATTCATCGCAAGTATAAGCTCAATAAGAGCAAGGAAGAGATTTTGGAAGCTATTAAGGAGCATGTTTCGTACGCCCGTTCTAAGTTTGAAGTGGTCGAATTCTCTCCTGAGGATGCGACCAGAACAGAGTTGGATTTCCTCTTACAAGTCGTTCAAACAGCGGTTGATGCAGGTGCGACTTATATCAATATCCCTGATACGGTAGGATTTACCACACCAGAGGAATATGGAGCTATCTTCAAATACTTGATTGAGAATGTCAAAACGGAACGTCAGATTATCTATTCGCCTCACTGTCATGATGACCTCGGAATGGCAGTGGCTAATAGCCTTGTTGCTGTCAAGAATGGGGCAGGACGAGTCGAAGGAACCATCAATGGTATCGGGGAGCGAGCTGGTAATGCTGCTTTGGAAGAAATTGCAGTGGCCCTCAATATTCGTCAAGATTACTATCAAGCAGAAACTAGTATTGTTTTAAATGAGACCATCAATACGTCAGAAATGGTTTCTCGCTTTTCAGGAATTCCAGTTCCTAAAAACAAGGCTGTGGTCGGTGGCAATGCCTTTTCTCACGAATCTGGTATTCACCAAGACGGAGTTCTTAAAAATCCTCTTACCTATGAAATCATCACTCCTGAATTGGTCGGTGTCAAGAGTAATAGCCTTCCACTTGGAAAATTGTCAGGTCGCCATGCCTTTGTCGAGAAACTAAGAGAATTGGCGCTAGATTTTACAGAAGAGGATATCAAGCCACTCTTTGCTAAGTTCAAGGCGTTAGCGGACAAGAAGCAAGAAATCACAGATGCAGATATTCGAGCTTTGGTAGCTGGAACCATGGTTGAGAATCCAGAAGGCTTCCACTTTGATGATTTACAACTACAAACCCATGCGGAAAATGACATTGAAGCACTCGTTAGCCTAGCCAATATGGATGGTGAGAAAGTCGAATTTAATGCGACAGGGCAAGGTTCTGTTGAAGCAATCTTTAACGCTATCGATAAGTTCTTTAACCAATCCGTCCGCTTGGTGTCCTATACTATTGACGCTGTGACAGATGGAATTGATGCCCAAGCTCGGGTTTTGGTCACTGTTGAAAACAGAGATACAGAAACCATCTTTAATGCAGCAGGGCTTGATTTCGATGTACTGAAAGCATCTGCTATTGCCTACATCAATGCTAATACCTTTGTTCAAAAAGAGAATGCTGGTGAGATGGGACGCAGTGTTTCCTATCGTGATATGCCTAGTGTGTAAAGGAGAAAGCTATGACAAAGAAAATAGTAGTTCTGGCAGGGGATGGAATCGGCCCAGAAATCATGGATGCTGGGTTAGAGGTTCTGGAAGCTATAGCTAAAAAAACAGGCTTTGACTATGAAATAGACAAACGACCTTTTGGAGGTGCAGGAATTGATGCAGCAGGCCATCCTTTACCTAGTGAAACCCTCAAAGCATGTAGAGAAGCAGATGCCATTCTCCTAGCGGCTATCGGTAGTCCTCAGTATGATGGAGCAGCGGTTCGGCCCGAACAAGGCTTGCTGGCTCTCCGTAAGGAACTAAATCTCTATGCTAATATTCGCCCTGTTAAGATTTTTGAGAGTCTCAAGCATTTGTCACCACTAAAACCAGAACGAATTGCTGGTGTAGACTTTGTTGTGGTACGGGAGTTGACAGGTGGGATTTATTTTGGGGATCATATTCTTGAAGAAAGAAAAGCGCGTGATATCAACGACTATAGCTATGAGGAAGTGGAGCGGATTATTCGCAAAGCCTTTGAAATCGCAAGAAGTCGGAGAAAAATCCTTACCAGTATTGATAAGCAAAACGTGTTGGCAACATCAAAACTCTGGCGGAAAGTAGCTGAGAAGGTCGCAAAGGATTTCCCAGATGTGACCTTGGAACACCAGCTAGTCGACTCAGCTTCCATGCTTATGATTACTAATCCTGCTAAGTTTGATGTCATCGTGACGGAGAATCTTTTCGGAGATATTCTATCTGATGAATCAAGCGTTCTATCTGGCACACTTGGGGTTATGCCATCAGCCAGTCATTCTGAAAATGGACCAAGTCTCTATGAACCTATTCACGGTTCAGCACCTGATATTGCAGGTCAAGGAATTGCCAATCCTATTTCCATGATTTTATCAGTGGCCATGATGCTGAGAGACAGCTTTGGACGTTATGAGGATGCAGAGCGTGTCGAGCGTGCTGTTGAGGCAAGTTTGGCAGCTGGTGTTTTAACAAGAGATATAGGTGGACAGGCTTCGACCAAGGAAATGACGGAAGCTATTATCGCAAGGTTATGAAGTTAGACGAAAAAATTACTCTAGTCCTTTTGATTTGGAATGTCATCATTTTCTTGATTTATGGCATTGACAAATCTAAGGCAAGGAGAAGAGCTTGGCGCATCCCTGAGAAAATCTTACTCATTTTAGCCTTTACTTGTGGTGGTTTTGGTGCCTGGTTAGCAGGAATCATTTTTCATCACAAGACTAGAAAATGGTACTTTAAGACAGTTTGGTTTCTCGGGATGGTGACTACACTAGTAGCCTTATATATTATTTGGAGGTAATGGATGGCAGGAAAATCGATTTTTGATAAATTATGGGACCGTCATGTCATCACAGGAGAAGAGGGGCAGCCCCAACTCATGTACGTGGACCAGCATTATATCCACGAAGTGACCAGTCCTCAGGCCTTTCAAGGATTACGAGATGCAGGTCGTAGATTGAGACGACCAGACTTGACATTTGGAACCTTTGACCACAATGTCCCGACAGTCAATATCTACGATATTCGAGATGTAATTTCCAAGGCTCAAATTGATAAGCTGGCTGAAAATGTTGAGGAGTTTGGGATTGAACATGCGGCCCACGGTTCTGAAAAGCAGGGGATTGTTCATATGGTTGGTCCAGAAACAGGAAGAACCCAACCAGGGAAATTTATCGTCTGTGGGGATAGTCATACAGCAACTCACGGAGCTTTCGGAGCAATCGCTTTTGGAATTGGGACCAGTGAGGTTGAGCATGTCTTCGCTACCCAGACACTCTGGCAGGTCAAACCCAAGAAAATGCTGGTAGAATTCACTGGTGTTCCTCAAAAAGGAGTTTATTCTAAGGATTTCATTCTAGCCTTGATTGCCAAGTACGGCGTTGCCTGTGGTGTTGGCTATGTGGTGGAATATCGGGGACAAGCGATTGATGCACTGAGCATGGAAGAGCGAATGACTATCTGCAATATGTCCATCGAGTTTGGTTCTAAGATGGGGATTATGAATCCGGACCAAACCACCTATGACTATCTTAAGGGACGAGAATGTGTTCCAGAGGACTTTGAAGAGGCTGTGGCGGATTGGAAAACAATTGTCAGTGATGAGGATGCCGTTTATGACAAGGTTATCCGGATGGATGTCTCAGACTTGGCTCCCATGGTAACCTGGGGAACCAATCCTGCTATGGGCGTTGACTTTGACAGTAGTTTCCCAGAAATTAAGGATATGAATGATGAACGAGCCTACAATTATATGGATTTGGAACCAGGTCAAAAGCCAGCAGATATTGAACTAGGTTATATCTTTATCGGCTCTTGTACAAATGCTCGTCTCAGTGACTTGCAGCTGGCGGCGCGATTTGTCAAAGGGAAGAAAATAGCTCCTAACTTAACGGCTATCGTGGTTCCGGGCTCTCGTCCTGTCAAACGAGCTGCTGAGAAGTTGGGTTTGGATAAGGTTTTCATAGATGCTGGCTTTGAGTGGAGAGACCCAGGTTGTTCTATGTGCCTAGGAATGAATCCAGACAAGGTCCCTGATGGTGTCCACTGCGCCTCAACCAGCAACCGCAACTTTGAAGACAGACAAGGATTTGGTGCTAAGACTCATCTCTGCAGTCCAGCTATGGCAGCTGCGGCAGCTATCGCAGGGCGTTTCGTAGATGTTCGGCAAATGCCAGAAGCCCAGTAAGGAGAGGATATGGAGAAATTTACAGTTTATACGGGAACGACCGTTCCTCTCATGAATGATAATATCGACACCGACCAAATCCTACCCAAGCAGTTTCTCAAGTTGATCGATAAGAAAGGCTTTGGTAAGTACCTCATGTATGCTTGGCGTTATCTGGACGACAAGTATACTGAGGATCCTGACTTTGTCTTTAATCAGCCTGAATATCGTAAAGCCAGTATTCTTATCTCAGGGGATAACTTTGGGGCAGGTTCTTCGAGGGAGCACGCCGCTTGGGCTCTAGCGGACTACGGTTTTAAGGTTGTGATTGCAGGATCTTTTGGGGACATTCATTACAATAATGAACTCAATAATGGCATGTTGCCCATTGTTCAGCCCAGAGAGGTTAGAGAGAAACTAGCTCAGCTACAACCAAGTGACCAGGTAACTGTGGACTTGGAACAACAGAAAATCATCTCACCGGTTGGAGAGTTCACTTTTGAAATTGATAGCGAGTGGAAACACAAGCTCTCAAATGGTTTGGATGATATCGGAATTACCTTGCAGTATGAAGATTTGATTGCTGCCTATGAAAAACAACGACCAGCCTACTGGCAGGATTAGAAGAAAATTAGAAAAGGAAATAGAACTATGACAAAACACATTCAATGGAACGGAACACTTTCACAAGAAGGCTATGACATTTTAAAAGGTGAGGGCGGATGTATCGTTTGCCCTACTAAAGTTGGTTACATTATCATGACCAGCGATAAGGCAGGACTTGAGCGTAAGTTCGCAGCCAAAGAGCGTAACCGTAACAAACCAGGTGTTGTTCTCTGCGGTAGCATGGATGAGCTTCGTGCTTTAGCACAACTTAACCCAGAAATTGAAGCCTTCTACCAAAAACATTGGGATGAAGATATTCTTCTTGGTTGTATCCTTCCTTGGAAACCAGAAGCTTTTGAAAAACTCAAAGCATACGGTGATGGTCGTGAAGAGCTGATGACTGACGTGCGTGGAACGAGCTGTTTTGTTATCAAATTTGGTAAAGCTGGTGAACAATTGGCTGCCAAACTTTGGGAAGAAGGCAAGATGGTTTATGCCTCATCAGCTAACCCATCTGGAAAAGGAAACCGTGGTAAAGTAGAAGGTATTGGAGAACGTATCGAAGGAGCAGTGGACCTTGTTATCGAGGCAGATGACTACGTTGCTTCTATCCAGCCTGACAAAACGATTGAAACTCGCTATGAGCAAGGTGTGATGGTCTCTATGGTTGATAAAGACGGCAAACTCATCCCAGAACAAGGAGGAGCTCGTTCAACATCACCAGCACCAGTTGTAATCCGTAAAGGGCTTGACATTGATAAAATCATGATGCACCTGTCAGACACCTTTAACTCATGGGACTATCGTCAGGGTGAGTATTATTAGAATAGAGAAGGAGTGGGGAGAAAACAATTTCCCCTCTTTTTTCTATTTACGCAAGAAAAATCCGAACATTATATTTTAATTTATAAAATTATTTGACAAAATCTGTACTTTGATTTATAATTAATTAAGGAAACGTCGGAAAAGGCGTAGAGATGCGCAAGCATAGGTAGGTCATTACAAAAGAAACGAGACATCGATATGTTAAATGAATTTCCAATTTTTGATTACGAAGATATTCAATTGATTCCAAATAAATGTGTCATTAAAAGCCGTGCAGAAGCGGATACAAGTGTCACTTTAGGAAATCACACCTTTAAACTACCTGTTGTGCCAGCTAATATGCAAACGATTTTGGATGAAAATGTAGCAGAGCAACTGGCTAAAGGTGGTTACTTCTACATTATGCACCGTTTTGATGAGGCAGGACGTATTCCTTTTATTAAGCGCATGCATGAGCAAGGGCTTATTGCTTCTATCTCTGTCGGTGTTAAGGATTATGAGTATGATTTCGTTAGCCAGCTCAAATCTGATGCTCCTGAGTACATCACGATTGACATTGCCCACGGTCATGCGGATAGCGTGATTTCTATGATTCAACACATCAAGAAAGAATTGCCAGATACCTTTGTCATTGCAGGAAATGTGGGAACACCAGAAGCTGTGCGTGAATTGGAAAATGCTGGTGCGGATGCTACTAAGGTCGGAATCGGTCCAGGTAAGGTTTGTATCACCAAGGTCAAGACAGGTTTTGGTACAGGTGGTTGGCAATTGGCTGCCCTTCGTTGGTGTGCCAAGGCTGCACGTAAACCGATTATTGCTGATGGAGGAATTCGTACTCACGGTGATATTGCCAAGTCTATCCGCTTCGGTGCTAGCATGGTCATGATTGGTTCCCTCTTTGCAGGACATATTGAAAGTCCAGGGAAAACGATTGAAGTCGATGGTGAACAGTTCAAAGAATATTATGGTTCAGCCTCACAATATCAAAAAGGTGCTTACAAAAATGTGGAAGGCAAACGTATCTTGCTTCCTGCTAAAGGTCATCTGCAAGACACTTTAACTGAGATGGAACAAGACCTTCAAAGTGCTATTTCTTATGCAGGTGGACGTCAGGTTGCTGACCTTAAACACGTTGATTATGTTATCGTGAAAAACTCCATCTGGAATGGGGATGCTTCCCACTAAGACGGGCTATCTCACTAGAAAAAAACTTGTTATTAGAGCAAATTTCTGTTATAATAAAACAAGTTTCCACCCTTAGTGTAATGGATATCACGTAAGATTCCGGTTCTTGAGATGGGGGTTCGATTCCCTCAGGGTGGATGTAAATAGCTCAGGAGTCTGAGTAGAAATATAAAAGATAAAGACGCATTATATCATGTCTAGACAAGAAGACCTTGATATGATGTGTTTTATGTTTTTATATTCGATAAATTATTTAACAGCCCTCTTTCTGATATTATACGTTAGAGGCAGTAATATACATAAGAAATAAAATATTTCGGGTGTCAAACTTGTCTAATTATGAGCAAAATGATATACTAAAATCAATAACCTGTTTTTCTTTCTCATTTAGTTACTCAGGTTAATATATATATATATATATATA